>JABCSP010000151.1 GCA_018238825.1 Candidatus Thorarchaeota archaeon
AGCAAGTGCAATACCTGCAAGAATTAGTGATTCGGCAACCTTGTCTATCACAGAATCAGTAAGACCTCCAGCTTTAGTCGCAGAATCATTCATTCTGGCAACTGCACCATCTACACCATCAAGTAGACCAGTAATGAAAACCAGTATCCCAAACAGCTGTTGGAATTGTGTAAGAGGAAGAGAAATGAATGCAATCAAAGCAAATAGAAGACTTGTGTAAGTTATCGAGTCTGGACGTACACCAGCTCTTGCAAATGGACGCGCAATCAATAAGACTAATCCTCTAAATATACCTCTAACTCGGAATTTACTCGGCATTTACTATTCCTCCATTTTGAAACTTTCAGATTCATACATTACAATTCCACTAACCTTACTTCGATTAGGAATTTTAGACCGTCCAAAAATAACTGCATTCTGAATCTCACAATAATCTCCAACTTCAGTGCCTTTGTCCAAGCTTGCATTCGGACCAATGCTACAATTTTCACCAATCTTGGAATTTCCCTGAATAAGACAAGGACCGTTCAGGCTAACTCCACGCCCCACCTTAATTCCAGAACCTAGGTCTAGTGTATCACCTATTTCCATGGTATCACCCGATGGAATAAATATAGAACCACGGTGCTGGATTTTCGCGGATTCTAGAAGTAATCTATTAGCCTCCAGTACATCGAAGATTGTATCAACGTCAAACCAGGTCTCACGAACACTACATGATTGGATAATATGACCCTTTTCGATTATGTTGTTTAAAACTGAAACAGCCCTTGTAGAACCGCCATTCAATGCGGCTTGACAGTACTCGGTAAAATCAGGTGATACAACCATGAACATTGCGCTCCTCACTGTTGAATCAGCATTGCCTACTTCTCTTTGAACTCCCATAACACGACCAAGAGAATCAACAGAAACTACACTTCCTAAAGTTCCATGGGAATCCACTGCTAATGTCACTATAGCGTTTTCATTTTCAGAATGATGTGAAATAATCATACTAATGGCGTCGGAGGATATGAGTAAATCAACAGGGCAAATGATGGTTTCTTCGTTCAAGATCATATTCAATACAGTTGTGAGAGTCTGCAGTGGTCCGATCTCGTATTTAGGTACTTCAATAACCTGAACATCAGGTATATTTTCAAACTGAGATATTGCATCTCTAATCATATCACTCTTCCAGCCAACAGCAACTATGATTTTTTGCACATTGGCTTTAGACAAACGCTCTATGCTCAGCTCCAAGAGGGTCTTCCCTGAAATCTGTATCAATGCCTTTGGTATGGCTCGGGTGAGTCCTTTCATTCGTTCACCCTTTCCAGCTGCCAATATCACGCCGTGAATGTGGATTCCTCCGCTCACAGAACTCAGAGCACAAGGAACATATGGATGTTTGCAGGGATAGAAGTTGATGTCAATTGACAGCTGAAATTATGAGAATAGAGGATTTAGCCAATTGTGATACCATTATCGAGAGGGCTGTAGAGATAGTCAAATCTGGAGGGGTTATTGTATATCCTACGGATACTAGTTACGGACTCGCGTGTGACCCTAAAATCCCAGAAGCTCTCGAAAGATTGATAGCTGTCAAGAGACGTGACAGAAGAACAGGTGTCCCACTTCTGTTCAATAATTTAGAACAGTGCGAATTGTATCATGACTTTGGAAGTCTCGAAAGAGTCATTGTACGACTCTTCTGGCCAGGAATTCTAACACTAATTGTAGATGCCAGATCTGATGTTCCTAGGCATATCACTGCAGATCGAAGCACTATTGCAATCAGAGTACCAAATCATGTCATACCAAGAGGTATTGCACAGAAAATAGGTGGACCAATCGTCGGTACAAGTGCAAATAGAAGTGGGGGTCAAACCCCGTTTGATGTAACAGTAGCTTTGAATCAGTTGGGAGAGGAGGTTGATTTGTACATTGACGGCGGTCCTTCCCAATCAACTGATAGCTCTACAGTCATCGGTGTTGAAGGAACTGGAAAGGACGAACCTCTAAATATCAAAGTCTATCGAGAGGGACAATTGACAATTAGTAAGTTGTCGGAGAGTCTCAAAGTAGATACAGATGCACTTAGTACTTGGTCTAGTAGATTTGTATACACAGATATGTGAGGGAATTTTGCTGGGAGAATTCAATCTACTCGTAGCATGTCCTCGAGAACGTGAACGAGCTGCAAGGTCAGAAATACAATATTTTATCGGAGATCTCATTGAAGACCCTGAATTGAAGGTGTCCAAAACCCATATCTCTGGTCTGCTTACATGCAAGACATCGTTAGATCCGTTTGAGGTAGTTCAGAAACTTAGAGAATTCGCGCTGGAGAACCCTTACCAATTTCGGTTTGCAATTCGATTTACTCCAATAGAACAATGTGTGGAATCTAATCTTGAATCAATAAAAGATGCAACACGAAACCTACTAGAAAAGATTGGAGAAGATGAGAGTTTTAGAGTGACTGTTCGGAGAAGACATACTGACCTGGAAAATATGGAAGTCGTAATTGCAGTTGCTTCTGTAATTCAAAGAAAAGTGGATCTTGACAATCCGGACAAGATTGTGTTGGTCGAGATTGTGGGCGAAGTAACTGGAATATCTATCCTCGAGGATGAAACGGATATTCTTTCAATTATGACCATGAGAGATGATCAGTACTAATTAACTCAAGCACCAAAACACACCTGAGACACTCTACTCACTACACATTTTGAGAGAGCCTGATTACGGGATGCTAAATCATCAGAATCGTAGAATTGTTTCATTTCTAATTCAGTTATTCCAAAATTCTGCATAAGAGATCTGATTTTTTCAGATGTAGGACTGAACATTGGAGAGATTTCTTCGCCAACTTCTTCTGCAATCCCCATTAAACACTCTCGAACTTTCTTTTCGTCTTCATCTATGCACACAACCCCCACAGATGATAATTCATCATTGATTCCCATGATATCTAGTGCACGACCAATTTGGCGTTGTGCAGATACATAGACAACCAATTCTACATCAAGGGTGCGGGAAATCATGTAATCACCCTTCAAAGCATTGACAGCATTTTGAGCCCCTGATAGAAGATGCATTTCATCAACTATCATCATGCTATTAAGAAATTGACATGCCAGAACAGATTCAGAGAGAGATTTGGCTAACTCTAGAAGCTTATCTGTATCAAGACCTCTTGAGTTATTATTCTCAGAGATTCCAATACAAAGTTCTCCATCCTTTGTTACTAGTTTCTCAATTAGCAATTCAAACACCTGATTCTAAAGCCGCTTCATGAAATAGTCAGCAACTGTTGGTTCAAAGCCAGCTTCGAATACTAAGCGTTCTCGTATTTGTTTCATGGTCAATGTAGGATCTTCTTTCTTGAATATCTTAACAAGAGCAATGATTGACTCACGGTTTTCCCAGGGATATACAGTCCAACTAGTAGTTTTAACCATATAATAATCTGGAGTAACACAAGATGTGGGCTTTAGGTGTAGTACTGCAGAACGTTGTTCTTCAACTCCCAGATCCTTGACATAGTTTATTGCATGGCGAAGACTGTCCCCTGTATCCGCAACCTCGTCAACTAGAAGAATACTTTTACCCTCACGAGTACCTGAAAGAGGTTGAGTGATCCTTGGTTCTCTTCCCTTTACACCAACATCAGTATAGTACTCAATCCGAATATTCTGTAACGTGTCTGCGTAAAGAACATCGGAGAGAATTCGTGCAGGAATCCAACCCCCACGAGCAATACCCACTATCATATCAGGTTTGAAACCGCTTGAATATATTTTCTCAGAAAGTCGTAGAGTTAGATTGTAGACGTCACTCCAGCTTAGAATAAGGTAATCCATCACTTGATGCCTCTGGTTTTTCGTTAGTTCACCAGTAAAGTTCATCCTAATTAATGCACGCTACTTATCAGTAACCCGCGCTATTCTACAACAAGTGACTATTATGAAACCAGACATTCTCCTAACAAATATTGGACAGATTGCTACAGTCGCAGGGCATAGTGAGAACCCAAAAACTGGGGAGGAACTAGGAGAATTATCCATAATCGAGAATGGTGCAATAGCAATCACAGAGGGGATAATTGTCGCTGTTGGAACTAATGCAGAGGTATTATCACAGATTACCCAGATGCCAGAACTTCCATCCATAGAATTCCCAAATATGCTAGCCACGCCAGGTTTTATCGATAGCCACACTCACTTAGCTTTCGGCGGCTCACGAGAGAAAGATTTTGCAATGAAATTGGAAGGAAAAACCTACCTTGAGATATTAGAAGCTGGGGGAGGTATTCTCAACACTCTCAGGTCAACAAGAAAGGCTACTCAAGGTGAGCTCTGTAGTAATGCATTCTCATATGCAGAAAGTATGCTTAGTATGGGAACAACAACAATAGAAGCTAAGAGCGGGTACGGGTTGGATACTGAGAATGAAGTCAAGATGCTCCGAGCAATTGAAGAGCTTCGTCCAAAGATTCCAGTGGATCTTGTATCCACTTTTCTGGGAGCCCATGCAATACCTCCTGAATTTGAGGGGCGAACAGACAATTATGTAGATTTAATCATTAACGAAATGATTCCAGCAGTAGCTGAAAGCAAGCTTGCAGAGTTCTGTGATGTTTTCTGTGAGAAAGGAGTGTTCAGTGTTGAACAATCACGGCATATACTACGAGCAGCAAAGATGAGTGGAATGAAGCTCAAGGTCCATGCTGATGAAATCGTACAACTAGGTGGTGCAGAGCTCGCTGCAGAATTGGGTGCGGTCTCTGCAGACCACCTTTTGATGGCATCAGACGATGGACTTGAAGCAATGAAGAAAGCTGGAACAATTGCGACCCTACTCCCTACAACTGCATTCAGTCTTAATGCAAACTATGCAGATGCACGAAAGATGATTGACATGGGTCTCTCAGTAGCGCTTGCTACAGATTTCAATCCGAATTGCGCAAATGAGTCGTTATTCTTCACAATTGCCCTTGCATGTTACAAAATGAAGATGAAACCAAGAGAGGCACTCTCAGCAGTTACAATTAACGCAGCACATGCAATCAATAGAGGAAAAACACACGGTAGTATTGAGGTTGGTAAGAGAGCTGATATCCTAATTCTTGATTGTCCAAATCCTGAATATCTAACATGGAGATTTGGTGCAAACCTGGTTCACACTGTGATTACGAATGGACAGGTCGTTCATACAAAGTTAGGACCATAGTGCTAAACATCTAACAAAGGACCTGCAATTTTCTCAGTAAAGGTAACAATTTCACCTTCTTTCATGAGACTGCATATTTTTTCAATATCTGGGCTCAGTACTCGATCATCTTCAAGTGTAGGAACAACTCTTCGTATTGCAGATTTAGCAGTTTCAATGGGTTTGGATGCTTTGAGAGGAGCAAGCAAGTCAACTCCTTGAGCTGCGCACATATACTCGATTGCAATAACATTCTTGACATTCTCAAGAATTGAACAAGCCTTTCTTGCTGCGATTGTTCCCATACTAACATGATCTTCTTGGTCAGCACTAGTGGGAATTGAATCAACACTAGCAGGATGGGCAAGAACCTTGTTTTCTGAAACCAGTGCTGCTGCAGTATATTGAGCAATCATCATTCCGGATTCGAGACCGCCTTCGGTAGTTAGAAATGCTGGAAGTCCGCTTAGGTGAGGATTGACAAGTCTGTTTACTCTGCGTTCAGATATATTAGCAAGTTCAGACAAAGCAATACCTAGAAAGTCCATGGCAAGAGCTATTGGCTGTCCATGAAAATTACCACCAGAAACTACTGTACCATCCTCTGGAAAAACAAGGGGATTGT
>JABCSP010000152.1 GCA_018238825.1 Candidatus Thorarchaeota archaeon
ACAGTGTGAATGCATCGATTATGATATCTGCCGTGTTGTTTGGTTTATGGCATGCAGGTTGGCCTCTTGTTAATGGGGCTACGGGTAGTGAAGCTATTGTTGACATTTCAACAATGGTTTTTTTCACCTTGATTCTTGGGATATTCTTTGGTGTCTATTATGAAAAGTTCAGTTCTGCGAAATCTCTTTTCGGACCCATAGCAGTCCATACAATTGTCAACTTTGTTAATGAGTGCTTCAAGATTGGTCCCGAACCAATAATTCAAGGTCCTGACATGGTCTTTTCTAATAGTGGAATGATGACTGTCACCTTACTGATATTCATCTTGGTATTCATACCCCTGAGTCTATTTCTCTGGAAATTCAAACTAGAACAAGTGACCGCTTTTTGGCAGAGGACAATTGGTAACAACAGCGATGAAGAACAGGACGCTTCTAAGAATGATATCAACGAAAAAGTGAATGATTACGTGGTGTAAAAAAATGCAAGTAGACATAGGTACAGAATTTATTATTTTATCAGGAATCATGACGATTATACTATCCTTAGCACTGAGTACGTTTTTGGGCTGGAAATGGTATAAACAGAAAGTACGACTTATGACCGACCTTCCGTTGGTCTTTGCAATAACTGGAATATTCCAAGTACTGAATATGACGATATTGACATTATCTCATATTGGCATGTTAGAGCCCACAATGGAACTGTTTCGAATTCGTTCCATGGTGATCGGTGGTGCAATAGTACCAATCTTAGGTACAATCCTTCAAATCTGGACACCATCTTATCAGAAGTATCATAAAAGATTCGTATTTCTTCTCACTCTGTACTGGTTCTCAATAGCGCTTCTTGGAACATCTGAAGCAATTATCATGATATTGACCATACCTATACTGCTTATCATCAGTATTGTGATGATGATCACATTCATCGTAACCTGG
Source organism: Candidatus Thorarchaeota archaeon (assembly GCA_018238825.1). Classification (GTDB taxonomy): domain Archaea; phylum Asgardarchaeota; class Thorarchaeia; order Thorarchaeales; family Thorarchaeaceae; genus SMTZ1-45. The sequence goes on from JABCSP010000152.1 coordinate 943, forward strand.
AAAACTGGAAGATTGAAAGAAATTCGAAGCGAGCTTATGATAGTGTCTGTTTTCTTTATGGTTGCAAGCCAAATCTTGAGAGTTCCTTTCATGTCAACTCCGCTGTTTTATGTCCCCGATTTATTACTAGGAGTTTCAATGATTTTGATAGCACTAGGAATAGCCAATCCATGGTACTCTAGAGAGAAGAAAGCTCATCAGGAAGAACCACCACAAATGGTTCCGATTACAGAATGATATCCGATTAATCATTCACAAAAATAGAGGGATCAAACCTTCAGGTTCAGATCCCTCTCGAATGCTGTACAAATCATGCTTTCCTTTTCACGAAGAAAACGCCAACAAGGATGATTACGACTGCACCTCCACCAATTAACAAAAGATCCATGGGAATTTCTCCACCTTCTCCAGTACCGGTTGTTGTTCCTCCAGTCACTGGTGGAATTGCACCCGGGTCTGCAAGAGGATACGGATCTTCATTCCCTGCTCCACCATCTATGGTGTATGGGACATCGACAATCTGATCCGCATCTGCATCAGGTGACACCCAGTCATCATAGTAATTGTAGATGTAGGTATTGTTTTCACCCTCATCATAGACTTGTGCTGCAACACCGTTATTGATGAACACATTTCGAGTGATTTCCATACATTCAGCATTTGCTACGGTCTTGAAACCATAATCAGTAGAATCCTTAATTTGATTGAATCTGAATGTTGAATTCTCCCCTGAGGTTACTGAGATTCCTATACCCTCAGAACCATCAATCGAGTTATTGTGAATAAGACCATAATCGCTATCCACAAAGACCATTCCATCTTCTCCACCATTCACCAGTGTATTGTTGTATATTTCAATACCATTAGAACCTAGGATATAGATACCATCCCCTGATGTGTTCAAAAGCTCGTTGTGCATAATCTCAACAGATGTAGCATCCTTCACACTAATACCAAGACCACCCACATCGTCTACGTAATTATCGGTGATTTGGCATCCTGTTGCCGTACCAATCACGTGTACTCCGGCACCTCCACTGTCTGTAATACTATTTTCAGAAATCTCAGAGTCAATTGCGGTAAATATTTTGATTCCTGACCCTGTGTTTCTGGTTAGAGTATTGTCAGAGATCAAACATCCATTGATATAACCCACACATTCAATTCCATGGAGCTGATTATCCTGAATATCATTGTTAGTAATTGTAACATCATCGATGTCAATCAACCACAATCCTCTGTACCTGTTGTGAACTAGATTGTTTGCGACATATCCATTTGCGGAATTAGAAATCTCCACTCCACACCAGACGGTTGCGTCACCAGGACCATCCACTTCATTATCAGTAAAAGTCCAGTAAAGGTCAATGTTCCGAATCTCAACTGAATGTTGTACATCGTAGAAGTAATAGCCAGTTATCTGGTATGGACTTCCTTCGCTTCCATCCCCGGGCCAAACCTCTGTGTCTGCCTGAGCTATCATTTCTGCATTTCCATCAAGCAAGATTGCATCATGTGGTGTGTATGCTGTGGTAAAACTTTCACGACTCTCTAGTCCTCTTTCTTGTAGAACGCTTGTAGTCATCAATGGATTACCAATAGCTATCACCATTATACCAATCAGCAAGCATAGTGTAATCTTTCCTTTTGTGATTGTTCTCATATTATCACCCTTCTGGGCATTATCTCCTATTGTAGTGGTAATAACCACGTTACTTAGAATAAAAAGAATCGAGATTGGAGCAACGGTGAAGTATCACACCAAAGAAAGTGTTTTCCTTTAGAGAATGGGTTATTAGTCTCTGCTGTCCGAAACCGAATTAGATGTAGGTGAATTTCATGCCACACCCATCATTACAATATCTTCGTAAGGAAACCCTTGTTAGTGGTAGCGCATTTTGCCCTGGCTGCGGGAATGGAGAAACAACCAACGCGTTCCTCAAAGCTGTTCATGATTTAGGTCACGAGGACCTTAGTGCGTTTTCTTTTGTGTCAGGTATTGGTTGTGGTGCTTGGATTCCATCTCCTTATTTTGATGCAGACACGTTACATACAACTCACGGTCGAGCAATCGCATTTGCAACTGGTCTGAAGTTGTCCAATCCTGAACTGAACGTGGTCGTGATTAGTGGTGATGGTGACTTAGCTGCAATTGGTGGGAATCATCTCATTCATGCAGCACGTCGAAACATCGACATGACTGTGATTTGTTCTAACAACTTCATCTATGGAATGACTGGAGGACAAGTTGGTCCCACAACATTCACTGGAGACCGTACAAGTACTTCTCCTTACGGTAACCCTGAGCGGCCTTTTGACCTAGCTCGACTTGTTGCAGCAGCTGGAGCAAATTATGTTGCAAGATGGACAACTGCACATCCCATACAGGCATCACGCGCAATGAAAACGGCCCTTCAAAAGAAAGGCTTCTCTTTCATCGAGATGGTATCTCAGTGTCCAACTGCTTATGGTCGTAGGACCAAGACGGGTGGGCCAGTTGATATGATTAAATGGTTCAAAAAATTTCCAGTGCGCAAGAGAGGCGAACCGGTAGACCAGAAGATTCCTACCAGAGATGGTGTAGACCTTGGTGTCTTTGCTGATAGAGATGAGATTGAATTTATTGATTCGATGAAGGCAACCTATGCCGGCTTGGAGGATTAGATTACGATGAGAACAGAGATTCGTCTTGCAGGTACTGGTGGCATGGGTGTAGTTCTTGCAGGAGTCATCCTAGGTCACGCTGCTGTGACATACGCTGGTCTTGAAGCAATCCAAAGTCAAAGCTATGGTTCAGAAGCCCGTGGGACCGCTGCAAAGAGTGAAGTGATAATCAGCGATGAGCCAATCAAGTATCCAAAGGTACGTGGGTCAGACTACTTCATTGTGATGTCCCAGAAAGCCCTAGAGATATATCTAAGTGGAGCCAAGAAAGGAAGTGTGGTTCTCGCAGACCCTGACCTCGTTCATATCGAAGATATCGAAGGTTATGAGGTCGTAAAAGTTCCTGCAATGAAGACTGCTGATGAAATGGGTATGAGGCTTGTATCCAACATGGTGATGCTTGGAGCCTTTGTGAAAAAGTCTGGAGTTTTTCCAATTGAAGTCTTGGAAAAGACACTGGCTGCGTTCGTTAGTAAAAAGTATCTACAGGCTGATATTAACGCAGTTCGTGCTGGTGCTAAACTCGTCTAGCCACCATGAACTAGGGGTACAATTGTAAGAATATCTCTATCCTTCAATGCTGTATTGAGACCGCCTGTAACCCCGATATCCACGTCATTACAGAGAATCATAGAATCTCGGTCAATTTCTTTGGGGTCCTTCCATATACTTTGTAGATAGGAGTTCTGTTCAATTATCTTAACAAACAGGTCATTGAGAGTGAAACCGTCTTCTGTCTCCATCTCCAGAGTTCCGTTTTCTATTTCTCGTGCAATTGGTCCCCGAAACCTGACTGAAATTTTCATAGTACGTACCGCTCGTTTTGGTCGAGGGAATGCTTGATAAATTACTTGTTTCATGCTGTAGTCTGAACCTCTATATGGGAAGACCGTAGGTTGAACATTATGGCTGTGGATTGTGAAACTGAGGCACCTCCAGAGGTGGTTTCAAGCAGGTTCGCACGCATTTTTGGTCTGGAAGACCCAACACCTGACGCAGTGCGCTATGTAAAGATTATCTCAGTTTTACTACCAGCTTTTGCACTCAGCTTCCAGATCAGTACTACTTTCTGGATGATTCATATGGCTGAAACACTTGGCGGCGGTGACTACTTTGCAGGTCTAACGCTTGTTGGGTTCCTAGTGGTCATCCAGATGGCAGTTCAGACGGCATTGGATTATCCAACCGGTGCACTTGGGGACGCAATAGGACAACGTTATGTCATTGCTTCAGCCCTCCTCTGCTACGCGATAGCTTTCTATCTATCCTCCCAAATTGTTATCGGTACCCCATTCTATATCTACGTAGCCATTTACGCCCTCTTTGGGTTGGGTTCGTCGCAGGAGAGTGGAGCCTTCAGTGCGTGGTTTGACAATAATTACAAGGTCGCCATGCCTCATGACAAGGACCGAAAGCAGTACGGTGTTTTTCAAGGTCGACTGGGTATGGTTTGGCAGGTGTCCTCGACACTTGTGCTGATTCCTGGGTCTTGGCTAGCATGGTTATACAGTCGTCAATTTGTCTTCGGGCTTCAAGCTATATTTGCAGTCTTCCTTGCCATAGTAGTTCTTAAACTTGTAAAGGACTTGCCTGGAGTCAGAGAGGCGAAAGATGAGAAACCCACAATCTCAGAATATATGACTCTCCTGAAAGATGGGTTCAAGTTTCTATGGTCCAGTCGGTTTGTAACTCTGCTTATTCTCGGTGAAGTAGTGATGTGGAGTACCGGCCCTATCTGGTGGAATCTTATCCTCTTTCCACTTTACTTTAATTTCCTTGTCACAATGGTTGCAGTTTCAGCTTTTCGAACGCTTGTTTTTCTCCCACAGGCGGTAGCTAACGAGCGAAGTGGTGTTCTAGCGAAGCGATTTGAACCTAAGAAATGGATTCCTCGTTTCAGGTTCCTCCAGTTCGCAAGTGTAATCTTCTACTTGATATTAGCAGCAATTGTACACTTCTTCCCAGGAATTGAACCAGGAACTGACCCCGCAAGTATTGAATTCTTGAGATTAATGATTCCCTTCACCAATATTCCATTGATTGAGATACCTGTTGCGACGCTGGTACCAGTATTCCTCATGTTCCTAACATTCGTTTCATTGAACCTGTTTGGCGGAATTGCCGGGATTCTCTCTCAACGAGTTATGCTGGATGTTATTCCAAATAGAATTCGAAACTCGATGTACTC
>JABCSP010000153.1 GCA_018238825.1 Candidatus Thorarchaeota archaeon
AGGAAATTATCTTGGAATTTTTCCATTTAATCCAGTGTTTGAAGATAGACCTCAATATAATGGCACCTCAGTTATCTAAGATACTGAGGTTGTTGTATGAAGAAAAGACTGAGTATTATAAGACATAAGTGGGAGCCAATCTTTATCACAAGGAGCAGATAAAGACGTGTGAGTAAGATGTCCGTGCGTAGTAAGGAGGACGACACATTATCTCGATTACGAGGCCAGCTGAAAGCACTAAGTAATCGCCACGCAATTGAGATACTTCAGGTATTGAATCCTCATACAGGTGAGATAGTACCTACCTTGGGATGGGATAGTATCGTAGAGGGGTTACTAGCTCTTGACAATATTGTCAAACCCAATAAAGACTCCAAGGGAGAAAAGACTCAAGATGATGCAGATTATGAGGAAAAAAGACAGGGTCTCATGTCTGGCGGAACAATCTATGAAACTATGAACAAGCTTGTGAAAATTGGATTTGTGATTTCATCAGGAGATAGGGGACGTAAGCAGCGCGGTTTTATGATTACTCACGATGGAAGACTTGCTCTTGCATCAGTTGGACAACTCGGTGGCCCTGCTGGAGCGGTCACTGAGGTTCAAAGAGCTGCAAAGACATTACTCAAACATAAGAATTTCATCAGTCTCCTTCCTGCACAAAATAAGTTTGTACGAGAGTTTGGGAATATTGATGGAAATCTTGTGATTCAGATGCCACCTGGATCCGGTAAGACCTTCTTGGCAATGATTGTAATTCTACTCAAACTACAGGAGGGCAAACGATGTCTTTACCTAAGTCCATACACTTCTCTAAGTCGCCAAATTGTGGACGAGTATGGAACACTGCTAATTGACTTGGGATACTCTGTAGTTCGCCATGATGGAATCTCACAGGCAACGGATACTGAATTAGAGAATGCAGACCTTGCAGTAGTAATGTACGAAACCTTTGCTGCATCTTTACTTCAAAAGAAGAAGTGGACTGACAATATTGGGTTATCAGTCATTGATGAGTTAACTGAACTTGATTCGACACAACCAAGCGTGCAACCTGAATTTATTGGATCCGATAGAAGTGTCAAACTGGACTTCATCATATCATTGCTGAAGGATAGGTCTCAGATACTTACTCTATCATCCAGATTTGGCGAAACCGAAGAAATAACTGACTGGCTCAAAGCCTCAATATTTCGACCTGATGTTAGACTAACACCCGACGAATTCATTGTTTCAGAAATAGAGCAGGGAATCAATATCGAAAGTAGCGATGGTACACAGCGAAGTACTTCACAACACATAGACACTCTTGATGCAATCATGGATCATCTTGAGAATTATGAAGAGAAATCAATACTAATCGTTGTTGGCTCAAGATATAGAGCTCAAGCATTAGCTAGAAGTCTTTCTAAAAGTCATCCAATACCAATGAAACAGAATTTCGTTGACCAGATTGTAGGCAATGGTGAAAGTTTACCTCTGAGTAATAGATTATCCAAGTGTCTACAAGGTGGAGTGGCGTTTCATCATTCAGGTCTAGATTCAGGTGTACGCCAACGATTAGAACAAGCAATTAATGATAAATTCGTGCGAATGGTTGTATCAACTACAGGCATAACATCTGGAATGAGTTTACCCTTTGACTGTGTTGTGATTCTTCTTGATCCGAATATGTATTTCCTGACAACACGATCTCGATATCTGCAGATTGCAGGTAGAATTGGAGAGTATCACCTCGGACAATATGGTGGCCGAGTATACATTGTATTTGAGGGACCTTCTCGTGTATTCCCTGATGTCCAATCTATGGAAGAAACTCTGCTGCACAAACCCCTTGAACCACTCAACCCAGGCCCAGTCTATCCAAGTCTTGCAGTAAGTGTTATTGTGCGAAGCATGATCAATGGAAGACCAATGACTCGAGAGGCTCTAAAGAAAAATTTCTTAGAGTATATCAAAGGTACATACAGGGGCACAATAGATGAGGATTATACCGCCAAGATGGGTAAATTCTTTGGTTCAGTATTCAAATGGCTTGTAAAAGCAAAGATTCTGGAAGACACTGAGAAAGGTTTCAAAATAATAAAAGAAACCCGTTCTGCAGTTCTCGCGGGTATTGACCCCATTGACTACCTACAAACCAAAGATATTCTATCCAACCTGACAGGAGTAATTGAGGAAGCTCAACTCATTGAGGTTCTTTTCAATTTCAGATTGCCCCAAGAAATTAGACCTAGAACACTTGTACCGTCTAAAGCAGAATTGAAGATATTGGGGCTTGAAGCTCTTAAAGAGTGGTACTTGAAACTAATTCCAGAACGTCTGAATATCAAGAAAATAGTTCTTCAAAGATGGGTGGATGAGCAAGAAGTTGCAACCATCATCAATGAAACTGGAGAGAGTGCAAGAGGCATCAGTCTCGATGAAGGGGACCTAGATTCACTACTTGGAATTTGTAGCAACGTTGTAGAAAGTGTGAGTCGCTTCTTCAAAGCAACAAAGAAGAAACGCTTAGCTGAGCGCTTCAATGTTTTCAGTAGACAATTACAATATGGTGTACATGCAGATCTAGCGAGTTCTGATTTACTTGAGTTATACCTAGTGCAAGGTGATGATACTCTATCAAGTCGCTTGTCTAGGAATACTGCAAGAATCTTGTACGATAATGGTTACAAGACAATCTCCAATGTTGTTAGGAAAGATATCGATGCAAGTAAGAAAGGGCTTGCGAGGGATAGATTCTCTCAGAATTGTGGACTGGAGGTTGAACGAGGTAAAGAGGTCTACATAGCAGCTATGACGCACATCAGAGCTCGGCTTATTGGTGATGATGATGACGACGAAGATGAAACCTAGATCTTACCAAAGTTCCAGAGATCGTCATTGATGTAATGAATAGATTTCACAACTTTGCCACTAGTTGTAGCCATGAGGTCACTCGCTGAGAGTTTTGATACACCTACAGCCAATGGTTTTCCATGTCTTTCATCGACTATTGCAACTATACCGTTTGCAGATACTGAATCATCAGCCTTTGTGATTCCAGGTCTCATGATGTCCGCACCATTGACAACAAACTTCACAGCACCCATATCCACTGTCACGGTTGGAATCTTAATGATACTAGCGAGAAGCGCTCGCAGAGTGGGAAAGTTTCTTCCTTCATGTTCAAAGAAGAGAATTTCATTATTAAGAAGTAGAATCCGAGAACCATCATCTAAAACTCCACCCTCTAATTTTGTCTTAGAGTCAATTCCAATTGATGAACCTAAATCGCTCTCAATACGTTCAATCTCATCCCTTTGCTCGCGTTTCTTCAATGGATGACGCTTTTTGATTCGTTCTATCTTTGGCATCTCAACCAGATAGAGGGCGACTCTCCTTTTGAAGCCTACGAATAGCCTACTGGTGGAATTTCTAAGCGTCGCCATCGTCATGTTTTTAAGCCATCTCCAAAGGTTAGGCCGAACAGCATGTGACCATAGGCCACATGATGTATCTTCTGTGACGGTGATTTAATGAACTCAGGTAAACCCATGGAACTACTCCAGATGTCGATTGGTTCGCAAGTACTAGTCGAATTGAAAGGCAGAAAGAAGATCAGGGGAAAACTTAGAGGTTACGATACACACCTCAACCTCATTCTTGAAGATGCAGAAGAGTTCACGACCGATCCTGAAACAGATGAACAAACTATCATACAACTCGATACAGTGATTGTACGAGGCGACAATGTAGTAATCGTTTCACCTCCGCCAAAATAATCAAGGGGTAATCGTCAATGGGAAAAGGCACTCCATCAAAAGGTAAGAAAAACAATCCACATCACATACGATGTAGAAGATGCGGTCGGAGGTCATATCACGTCAGGCACAAGAGATGCGCAGCTTGCGGTTTTGGTGCATCACGAAGAATGCGCCATTTCAACTGGGCACACAAGAAGGTTCACGGTACTCGCGTACGTGGATAGATATTCTTGGTCTTATAGGACCATATCTTTCTCCTCAGATTCCTTGGCATTAGATTAGTATCTTGAATTAATTGATAATAAAAGGATATTACGTTTCAATGACTAGTAAGATTGGAGAGATTCATTGACAATAAGAATCCAATTACAGAGTATCAAAGAGATTGATAGTCTTTTGGAACTCATAAAGAGTAACTATGCCAATGACTATCGGAAGATTTGGTCATTAAATGAAAGGACAATCGCTTTATTGTTGCATGAAACAATGGGGTTTTTTGGAGCCAGTACATTTTCCATAATGACAATACTTGATTATTCCATTGGAGAGAGAAGTTGTGAATTACTCATTCGCTATGCTGGTGGGGGTCTTTCTCTTCTCGGATCAGGTAGCTCAGAAGATTTTGTCAAAGAGATGACAAATGCTATTGTTGCCCTCGCAGAAGAAGAGAGGTGGATATACGAAGTTGAAAAGGTTAAGATAAGAGCTGCTGGAAGTCAATGCCCCAATTGCAAAGCAGCATACAAGTATCCAAAGGAGAAAGTAAGAGAAGATGGAACTGTTGAGTGTCAGAACTGTGGTAAACCATTCATCCTGCAGGAATAGTTGTAATAATCCATCATTCAAGACGAGATGCACTGTACAGATTATGCGTTTTTATTACAGTGCTCTTCATTTCATCTGAATATTTTACAATCAACTTATCCTTTAGAGATTCTGGGATTTCATCTCCTTCAGCCATCTTTTGCCCCGCGAGTTTAATCGCATCAATAAATTCTGAAAGATACTCTTTACCTTCATCATTAAACAACATCTGAGAGGCAGGTAGTAGGATGGGTAAAGCTGTGGGATATAGCGCTCTCACTTGGTCGAAATTGTTTAAATCTGGAAATCCACAGGTGGCTGCCAGAACCAAGCTTGGAATTTTTCGTGGTCTACTTGGATGACTGGTCTGTCCATCTTTGGCAAACATCTCTGGAAGACTTAGTGGAAATGTCCGTTCAACCATTCGCTGCATGTAGTGTGTAATGTTGCGACCATAAATTGGTGTACCAAAGAGCAATATATCAGCTTCAGAAAGTTTAGGTATGATCCAGTCCATATCATCTCTATGGACACACACACACCGGGAGTCTTCCACCAGCAAGTGAAGCAGCTCAAACATCCATTTATGTTCAAATCAACAATGTGATGTTTTTCAACATCCGCGTTTGACTTTTTGGCACCATCAATGAAGGCTTCCATAAGCACGTCAGTAGTGCCCCTAGATTTCCTGGGACTGGCATTGAATGCTAGTATTTTCATTTATCTCGAGTATCAACTCGATTCTCATGTTAATATAGTGTAGGTTGGCGCACGCAACAATGTGAATAATTTAACGAAAACCTAAAATTGTTATTTAAACAATATATATTCGGAAAGTTAGTCAGATGAATGAGTATCAATATCGATTAATCGGAAGGGTACTGGCATTTATTGGGATGCTAATACTCCTTTTTCCTATTTTTATCATCTCCATTTGGTTCTGGTGGTATGGTAGCGTATATATTCCTCAACTACTAGAAATCCTCATACTTGCTGGATTGGTACTCCTTGGACTCATTGTAGCTAGCAGTGGAGTGATTATCCATAGAAGATTCAGAGAGATAGGACCGTTTCTTACTAAAGATGGAGAGCCAATACACTCAGGCAACGTTTGGAAGAAAGGAACTGAGCCGGGGTTGTTCCTTACCTCATGCGAGCGTGTGGTGTCGATTTACCAGGATTCGAGAGAAACAGCGCATGTTGGATACAGAACTGTTAT
>JABCSP010000154.1 GCA_018238825.1 Candidatus Thorarchaeota archaeon
CCCATACCTGTTCCTGAGATTGTTACTGGATTCCCCTTTGGGGTATAAGCATGATAAGTTACAAGGCCTCGATAGCGAGCTCGCTCTTCGGGATCCTTAAATTTTGATGCAATTTTTGGAACCCGATCCGGATTACCTGTAATAATGACGACTTCTTCTACGTCGCCTTCCCCAACTCTTAGATGTGGTTGAACTCTGGTCTTCAATTGATTCACCTAGGAATCTAATATATCAGTACTCACTTTTCACTGTTGGGATTTGGAGATATAGACTAGCAGGAGTTTGACCTAATCCGTTGTACAATACAATTTACACATACCCATTTTCCACTGATGAAAAAGGACTTGCCAAAACTAGGAGAAGTTGTATCACAGACGTTACATCGATTTGCACTTGTTTCAAAGTTCTCTGTCAAGAATACTAAGAGAAGGGACATTAACTTGGTATTCGATCTTTCAATCAGCATCTATGAACACTTCATTGAATTATCAGACGAGTCCCTTATTATCTCCCCACCTTATGAAAAATGATAGAAAAATCACTAGTATAATATAGAGATATATTTTAACAGAATAGCATTGAGTGAATTCCAATGAGCCAGACTATCAACTTTGAATACTACTGTTACCGATGTGGTACAAAGAATGGGCTTACCTTACCATGCCCTAATGCTCCAGAATACCATCAAACTAAGTTACATTGTCAAAACTGTAGTGATGATACGCAAGTATTGTTGAGCCACTGTCCTTCATGTTCACGATTTGTCTACTGGATTGACGATATGTCAATTCCCGATCTTGTTTCTGGTTTTGCACGATATATGGTTCATAGCATACAAACCATGATTGACAAAGCTGCAATGCAAGGAGCAACAATCGGAATTGATACACCAGACAAGTACCCAATCAATGCAACTTGTCCTTGTGGGAATAAATTTACTATTGAAATGCCAATCCCTGATTTAGATTAGAAGACGAGAAAGATCCATCGCGCGACCTGATTTAGCAAAAGTAGAGGTATATTGCACTCTCAAGTTTGGGAAAGAGTGTTTCAACAATCAGTCTTATACCACTACTAACGATGAAGTCGATGTTGTTCTGCTTTAACTCTTTGATGCTGTATGCACCAAGGATTAGTCTTACGAGGTCCTGAGGTGGGGAACGGAATGCACGATTCTCATCCACCTCCTGTGGACCTAAATCTGTAACATCAACTATCTTGCCATTAGTGAATTTGAGAACGTAACAATTCTGAAATGTGTTCATAATGACGTCATAAGTGAAGCCTTCGAACATCGTTCCTTCCAGACGTTTTTCAAGAACTGGTGATATCTTCTTTAGAAACTCAACCATACTTGGGATGCGAATTTGATACTTCCACCCGGCTCCAACATATCCACCAAAATTCTCCATAACTTTGGATAGGTTATTGCAAGAAGGACCCTGAGAGCTAAGAAGAGGGATATTGCTTTGCAGTGCTTCTTCACGAATAAACTGAAACACCCGAAGCACACCATCATATGTTGGAATGCTACTTTCAATCACATTCATTGTGGACTTATTGGGTGAACTATCCTTGCTGATGTTCTTAACAAGTCGGAAGTATCCAATAGTTTTGGAACCATCAATCACCACATACGTTAGGAACTCATTCTCAAACTGCCGCTTATACTTCTCCTGAATTTCCCAGAGATCCTTACTTCTAGGAACGTATACTAACAAATCACGATTATGTTCATCAAATAGCTCCATCATAGCAGGAATATCTTTCTTCTCTGCAAGTCGGACTTTGAGTTTCATGTACTCTGGAGGTTTTTTCGTATCGAATGGGGGTATCTGATTTGTGCGGGTCCAGACTGTTCGGTCCATTGGAATAACAAAATCGTACCCAAACTGACGATAATAATAGGGAATTCCTTGAATCGTGGAAAGATCATACTTGCCATCGAAAAGCACGCTGTCAAAGTGAGTATGTAATAGTCGGTTGAAGCCTCTCCTTCGATACTCCTTCAAAGTGCCAACCCAACCTAATTCAAGATTTCGAAGAGGAATGTTTTCATAATTCCATATACTAGGAATGGAATTTAGAGCTGATACTATGAGGTCCTTATCGAGATCACGAATATAGTAATTCATCTCTCTACTAAATCCAGGCAGATGGTCAATCTGCCGCCTAAGTTCCCCTGTGTCATCATCAGGATGAACTATAGAGTGGAATTTCAGTAATTCCTCTACTTCTTCATCAGTCTGTACTATTCTAAATTCGAATCCGTCAGACAAGTTCATGATATCAGTCACTCTCTCTTTTCAGTTTAATAAGATTGTTAACAGAATTGCCAATCTCAGAAGGGGAACTGAGAATCTTTAGACGTTCCATGTTCCGTAAGCGTTCAATATTTTCCAAATCTATTGCTCTAGGAGTTATTGTGAAGTCGATACCATCAGGCCCTACTGTATCAATAGGTGTGCTAGATTGATCCACGGGATATAGAATGACAGGTGTAGTTCCTTTCAGCGTCTGTGCCACTGCGTTTGTGATTAACGTGTCAGCAATCCCATAAGCTATCTTTGCAGTTGAGTTAGCTGTTAAGGGTGCTACAAGCAGTAGATCATATTTTCCAATCTGTAAAGGACCGGCAATGAAAGGAACATTAGCATCAGTTTCTGTCGTCACTTTATCAAAGGATTTTTCGAGTTTATCCCATAGCTTATACCATCGAAGTACCTGTTCACCAGCTTTGGAAACTATCACTGTGATTTTCAAATTCGTTTCTTCTTTCAACTGAATCATATAATCTAGAATCTCTTCTATTCTATCACCAGACCCAGTAATTCCCCAAACAATTCTAGCCAATTCTATCAAATCTTTGTAGTAACATAGAAACAGAAATACGTATCTTTTTTCAATGACAAATGGAAAGTACAATAGTGAGAACTGTAGTAGAAATGTAACAGGTTACAGACTATGTATAGAGCAAGTGTTGGTATAACCACAAGTATGAATGTGAGCGCTACCAACTGGATAGGTGAAAACGCAGAGTCCCTTGGAATTGATGGTATCTGGGTGGGAGAGGATATTGGGATTGGGCAAGAAACTTCTATCCTCACTGCGGACCTGCTAAGTAAGACCAGAGATGTAAGAGTGGGAACTGGGATTGTGCCAATCACGATTCACAACATTGCTACTATCGCACGAGCCGCCCTTACACTTCAAGAGATTGGAAATGGTCGGTACATTCAAGGCTTAGGGGTTGGAGGGATTCAAGACCTCATCAAACAGGGGAAACAGCTGACTAGACCAGTTACTGAGTTGCGGAAATCTACTCACGTACTTAGACAGCTTTTCAAAACAGAAGCAGTCACGATACAAACCGAATTAATGAAACTCAGAGAATTTAGCCTTAGAATAAATGAACCAGTCAACATACCAATCTTCTATGGGGTTCGAGGTCCCCAGATGTTAAAGCTGGCTGGAAAGGTAGCAGACGGAGTAATTCTATCAGGACCAATAGATTACATCAGATATGCTATAGAAGTAGTAGATGAAGCCGCATCGAATGTGGGAAGGTCCACAGATGAAGTAGAGAAAGTTGTCTGGCTTCCAACAATTCCAACCTTCAAAGGAGGGAGTGAAAAACTTGCGAAGAGGGTTGTAGCTCTCGTTGTTGCAGATACTCCAGAACAAGTGCTTGATTTGCTTGATATAGACAGCGAATGGATAGACAAAATCCGAAATGGTGTTTCAAAATCAGGACCAAAAGGAGGTGCAGAGTTCATTGATCAACATCTCATTGACATCTTTGCAATATCAGGAACCTGTGATCAAATAGTAGATAAATTCGAAATGATTCATGATCTGGGCGCCACTGAAGTAGTACTAGGACCACCATTCAGCGGTGATTGGAGAGAGGCAATGACCGAGATATTCCGAGAGATACACTTGAGGAGGGACAAGTGATGGAGTGGGGAATTGCAATCAATCTGAGAGAACCTGTATCTGAGATTATTGAGAAAGCTGTTGTGGCAGACCATGGCGGAATAGATACCGTTTGGATAACTGACTACCCTGCAACAAGATTGTCTCCAATAATAGCTTCAGAAGTTGCAAAGAAAACAAAGAACTGTAGGATAGGTGTCGGACTGCTCAGTCCTCTCATCTACTCACCACTGCATATAGTGCAAATAATGAATACATTAGTAGATATGCATGGAGACCGATTTGACTTACTTCTTGGTCCGGGTGATAGAACGAAACTTCGAGATATTGGAGTTGATTATGGAAATATCTCAACGCTTGTGGAGAGAATGAGGGAATCGGTGATTACGATACGTGAAAGGTTACAAGACGATAATGAACTTCGTGTGTTTATGGGGGCACAGGGACCGAAAATGATTGAGGTATCTACCAGCTGTGATGGAGTGCTGTTGAATTACTCAGATTCTCAAATGATACAATGGGTAATATCACTTCTAGGGGGAAAAACTAAGGATTTCAAAATAGGCGTATTTCCGCCTTCATTGATTGGCTTTTCTAAACCGTGCAATGAGCATATGGGTATCAAGACTTCAGCCGCAGTTGTTGCTCTAGGGTTAAGTCCATCAATATTGAGAGAATTCAGATTAAGAGATAATTTACATCCTGTAATTAAGAGGATGAAGGAATTTGGCCTGAGTAATGATATTGTTGAGATGATAGATCAGAACATACTCGACCGATTCAGTTTGTGTGGTAGTATTGAATCAAATATTAAGTACTTGGGCAATTATCAACAGATAGGAGTCGACATTATAGTGTATGGACCTCCACAAGGGGCATCTCTAGAGGGAGTAGAACGATTAGTGGCTGCAAAAAGGGAGCATAACAAGATTACTAGAAGTCCATATAGGGACTGATATCAATATCCTCGGGATCAACAGACCATCTCCCATTCTGATAGGTCATATTTCTTGTAAGGTCTAACATAGATTTTGATCCGCGTTGTGAAATTGTCATTATTGGGTTTACCGAGTCAACACCAGGCTTTTGTTCCAATGCTCTGAATAATTGATAGTATTCCACTTGATGTTCGCCAGGGGTCATTGTCCAGACAATGATGCCTCTGGAAGATATATAATACATAGTCCATGGAAACCTACCAATTGTTTCCAAGATTTGAGGTTTATATTCATCATTACAGGTTATCTCAAAACAAAAGTTTGAGGACAGTCTAGGAAGAGCAAACATTAGATAGTGTGAGAGTAGATTACGATTCTGAAGTTTTCTTACAATAGTGGATACTTCTTTCGAATCAAAATCAAACCCTTTTATGCTAAGGCTCTCGCTGATTTTGCTGGGCGCTGCTCGGGCATCCATTTGTATCTGTGAAGCTATGATATAATCTTCAATTTTCAGTTCTGGCTTAACTCCAGAGCAATTAAGAATGGGTGGGTTGTTTTTGGGATCTAGTTCTCTGTCGTCCTTTAACATATCCTCAATGTTCGGAGGAAGATCCCATTTGTCATTGTTGAATAAGTCAACATTAGAAACTGCTCCAGAGTGAGTTTGATAATGTAAACTAGTATAATCAAAGATAGTCTTAGTGATTCTCTTGATCGAACTATTGAAAATCTGTTTATTATCTTCATAATTTGGGAAAAGAAAGGTTACATATCCAACATCAGTCATTGTAGTCTTGAGTATACTTTTTGTAAAGGGATACTGTGTGAAACCTCGCTCAATACGATCCCAATCTAGACCCTCTTGAACAGTAAAGAATAGCATTGCTG
>JABCSP010000155.1 GCA_018238825.1 Candidatus Thorarchaeota archaeon
GAGTTTGACAAGTCTCAAGCAAAAGTGAGTCTTATTCTCAACAATCTTGAAGAGAGAGGTCTCGTAAGGCGTTTCCGAGAGGGTCGTGAGAACGTAGTACATATCATGGAAGAATGATATTTTTCATTTCGTTGAATCGAAAGCATTTATATCAACGCCGAGGTTTCTTGAGGTAAGTCATCAACCTGAGGTGAGTTCTTGAGTTCTTCTAAGAAGATACGCGTACTTATGGCAAAACCAGGCCTTGACGGACATGACCGTGGTGTGAAGATAGTAGCTAGAGCGCTTCGAGATGCTGGCATGGAAGTCATTTATACAGGACTTAGACAGACCCCTGAAATGGTAGTTCGTGCAGCTATTGATGAAGGAGTCCATTGTATCGGACTTAGCATTCTTAGCGGTGCACATAATGCGCTATTTCCAAAGATAATGGAGCTATTAAAAGCAGAAGGCGCCGACGACATTTTAGTTACTGGTGGTGGTATTATTCCTGAAGATGATATCCCTGATTTGAAAAAGGCAGGAATTAGCGAGATTTTCGGTCCTGGTACACCACTGGATGATATTGTTGAGTACATCAAGGCCAATGTAAAATTGTAGCTCTAGGAAAAGAGGTACTTGAATTGTCAGTCGCTGAACTAATTGAAGGAGTATTGAATCAAAAGAGGCGGTATCTTGCACGTCTCATTTCACTCATTGAAAATGAGGATATTCGTGCACTAGAAGCACTCAGTCAGCTCTACAAACATACTGGCAAAGGTCACATCATTGGGGTTACTGGTCCACCTGGTTCTGGGAAGAGTTCCTTGGTTACAAAATTAACAGCTGAGTTTAGAAAACGCTCTAAAACGATAGGGATAGTCTGTGTTGACCCGTCAAGCCCATTTACTGGAGGTGCTCTACTTGGCGATAGAATCAGAATGCAGGAACATAGTCTTGACGATGAGGTCTATGTTCGTAGCATG
Organism: Candidatus Thorarchaeota archaeon; assembly: GCA_018238825.1. Taxonomy (GTDB): domain Archaea; phylum Asgardarchaeota; class Thorarchaeia; order Thorarchaeales; family Thorarchaeaceae; genus SMTZ1-45. The sequence goes on from JABCSP010000155.1 coordinate 966, forward strand.
GGGACTAGAGGTCACCTTGGAGGATTGGCGCGAGCTACATCCGATGCTGTTAGAGCCATAGATGCATTCGGAAAGGACATCATTTTCGTAGAAACTGTGGGAACCGGTCAATCCGAGGTTGAGGTTATTGATGTTGCTCATACCGTGATAGTGACAGATGTTCCTGGAAGTGGTGATGACATCCAAGCAATCAAAGCAGGCATCATGGAGATAGCTGATATTTTCGTTGTGAACAAAAGTGATCTTGCAGGAGCTGATAAGAAGGTCACAGAAATTAATGCAATGCTCGATATTGACCCAAGAGAACGAGCTTGGAGACCTCCAGTGGTTTTGACAAATGCACGCACTGGGGATGGTATTCCTGAGCTGGTTGATAATATCTTAGCTCACCTTGAACATCTGAAAGAATCAGGTCTCTTACAAAAGAAGGGTCTCCAAAGAAGCAGAGATGAACTCCACGAGCTGATGAAATATAAATTAACCAAGGAGCTATCTCAAAAACTACAGGGTAAACCTGAATATGAAAAAGCAATCAAGATGATTGCTAAGAGAAAGCAGGACCCCTATACTGTTGCTGAACAATTGATTGCTGAATTCCTATTCAGTGAAACTAGGTGATTTTACATGGGAGATAACAAAACTCTCCCCGCCGCTGTAAAGCGTTGGGATGAAAATACTGTTGCAAAAACCATTGGCAGATTTCCAGAGAGGCAGGAAACCTTTCTGACAATCTCTGGATTACCTGTCAATCGTCTTTATACTCCACTTGATACCAAGGATTTGGATTATGAAAAAGATCTTGGATTCCCTGGTGAATACCCCTTTACTAGAAATATCCAACCGACTGGCTACAGAGGTCGATTATGGACAATGCGTCAGTATAGTGGTTTCGCGACTGCTAAAGAATCAAACGAACGATTTCAATTTCTCTTAGATCAAGGTCAGACAGGTCTCTCAGTTGCCTTTGACCTACCCACTCAGATAGGATATGATTCTGATCATCCACTAGCTTTGGGTGAAGTTGGAAAAGTAGGTGTTGCAATAGATTCACTTGCTGACATGGAAGTTCTCTTTGATGGCATCCCATTAGACAAGGTTTCAACCTCGATGACAATCAATTCTGATGCCGTTGTACTTCTTGCAATGTATATTGCAGTAGCTGAGAAACAAGGCGTGCCTATGGATAAATTACGAGGTACCATTCAAGGAGATATCTTGAAAGAGTATGTTGCACGTGGAACCTACATCTTTCCCCTGGGTCCCTCGATGCGACTGATTACTGACACCTTCAAGTTCTGTAGTGAGAAGATGCCTCTCTGGAATACGATTTCGATCTCGGGTTATCACATTCGTGAATCCGGGTCGACATCAGTGCAGGAGGTGGCATTTACCCTTGCTAATGGTATCGCATATGTGCAAGCAGCAATTGATGTGGGGCTCAATGTTGATGTTTTTGCATCACGACTCTCCTTCTTTTTCGGTTCTCATAGTGATTTTCTTGAGGAAATATGCAAGTTCCGTGCTGCACGGAGACTCTGGGCTAGGATTATGCGTGAACGATTCAAAGCAAAGAAAGATAGTTCCTGTAGAATGCGATTTCATACTCAAACTGCAGGCTGTACTTTGACAGCTCAGCAACCGGACAATAATATTGTGCGTGTCACACTTCAAGCACTTCAGGCAGTACTCGGTGGAACTCAATCGCTCCATACAAACTCAAGGGATGAAGCATTATCCCTTCCAACAGAGGAATCAGTTCAGATAGCTCTTAGAACTCAACAGATTATTGGCTTTGAATCTGGTGTAGGCGATACAGTCGATCCTCTTGCTGGTTCTTATTATATTGAAAGCCTTACAAATGAGATTGAAAACAAGGCTATGGAATATATTCAGAAGATCGATGAAATGGGTGGTGCCCCCGCTGCAATTGAAAAAGGATACATTCAAAGAGAAATCCATGATGCGGCTTATTCATTCCAAAAGAGTATTGATTCCAACGAACGTATTGTCGTAGGTGTCAATAAATTCCAAGTTGATGAAGAGCATAAATTCGATTATCTTCGTGTCAATCCTGAATCAGAGCGAAAGCAAATCGAACAACTTGAAACTCTACGAAAGACTCGAAATGATGGCAAAGTACAAACTGCACTGAAAGACCTTCGTCAAGGCGCTGAAGGTGATACCAATTTAGTACCTCTGATTCTTGAAGCTGTAAAGGTCTATGCGACACTTGGTGAAATATGCGGTGTCTTACGTGATGTCTTTGGAGAATACAAAGCAGCGGATTTGTAGCAGGTGCGAACAATGACAGTAGAGAAAATTGACCACATAGGAATTGCAGTAGAGAGTATTGAGAAATGGATTGGGTTCTACAGAGATGTTCTGGGTCTCGATTATAGTGGTTCTGAGGAGGTTCCTGAACAGAAGGTCCGTGTAGCTTTTCTTACCATAGGTGATAGTAAAATCGAGCTTCTTGAGCCAACATCTCAAGACAGTCCTATAGCAAAGTTTCTCGAGAAACGAGGTGGTGGAATCCATCATATTGCGATACAGGTAGATGATATTGATGCTGCTATTGCGCGTCATCTTGAAGCAGGTGCAAAGTTGATTGACAACAAGCCTCGAATTGGTGCACATAACATGAAAATCGTATTTATCCACCCGAAAACCTCAGGAGGCGTACTTATCGAACTCTGTGAACCCTTTCACTCCTGATGAATGATTCACTATGGCTAGCTCAAGTTGCGCAAAACAGCAAACTGCAAATGTTTATCTTATTATTTACCTAATATATTACGTCAAAAGGAGGAACAAAAATGTCTGAGACCCCAGTGTCTCGATACGATCTATATCGGTCGGCCAAAAGCCATGAGGCCAATGGACGATACGATGAAGCTCTAGAAGCATATGCCAACGCCATCAAAGTAAGTGCAGATTATTGTCATGCTTGGTTTTACAAGAGTCGACTTCATTTCAATTTACACCAGTATAAAGAAGCACGAAGTTGTGCCAAGAAAGCACTTGAGCTAGCCCCCAGCTGGGAGAAACATATCCGCACCATAATCAAAAGCTGCGATCACCAGCTAAATTCCTGAATACAATCATTCAGATCTCAGGATCCTATTGAGAACATTCGCGACCTTGACAACATCGTCACGGTCCACCATACGATTCAATACCATTCTAGTCCGTAATCCGTATCCACCATATACCAGAATACCATGTTTTCCAAGTTCCTCTGATAGTTTCATTGCATCAATGGGCAGATTATCTAATTCCAGAAATATGATATTGGTTTCTGGTTCTTCTATGATCAGGTTTGGAATATCCGAGATACTCTGATACAATAATTTAGCGTTATCATGGTCATCCTTCAATCGCGCAACCATTTTTTCAAGTGCAACAATCATTGGTGCCGCGATGATTCCTGCCTGACGCATACCTCCACCTAACCTCTTCCTGATGCGATGGCTGTCATGTATGAACTCCTCAGTGCCTGCAATGATTGAGCCAACTGGTGCTGAGAGACCTTTACTGAAACATATCTGAACTGTATCTACATCTTCAACAAGTTTCTTTGCTGGAATGTCTAATGCAACTGATGCATTGAATAAACGAGCTCCATCGCAGTGGATTTTGAGTTCGTGTTCGCGGGCTACTGAGGTGAGATCTTTGACCTGTTTTGGAGTAGTGATTGTTCCACCTGCATAGTTGTGCGTATTCTCGATTACAAGCATTGCTGTTTTTGCTAAGTGTGCATCATCTCGATTGATTGAAGCTTCAAGGGTTTCTGGAAGAATATACCCTCTCACACTCTTCACTGGTTTCGGAAATAGTCCACCCAGTGATGACATAGCACCTGCTTCAAAGAGAAAAGTATGGGATTTTTCCTCCACAACAATCTCATCACCACTTGATGCCTGAGCTAGAAGCGCGATGACATTTCCTTGAGTTCCAGAAGTAACCAGAAGCGCAGCTTCTTTCCCAAGGATTCGTGCAGCCTTTTCTTGAAGTTCATGAATGACCTTGTCTTCACCAATCACATCGTCGCCTAATCTCCCTGATTTATGGGCCTGAACAATGGCTTCTATCATCTCATCAGTGGGTTGGGTGACTGTATCACTTCGCAAGTCAATGGTCTTCATAGTTCTGAGAAGAGATTATACTCCGATTTAGCCTTGTGGTTTGGTCGATGAACAGCTAATATGGATAGAACTGAGTAGCTCGGTTCATAATCTCGTCATCAGCTGGGAAGATGATTGGGATTGCTACATATTTCGATTGGCAAGGATTTCCTTTTGCAACGTGAAATACAATCCTCGGTCTTCCTGACTTTGTATTGTAATCAATCTCTATTGCATAACTCATTGTAGTTACAGCTTCGCTTGTTGGCCCCGCGTGTCTACAGATACTAGTTGGACCTTGTGATTCACCATGGTCTCCTAGCATGGTAAATACTTCTTCAACTGTTGAAACTTGACGTATCAGATCATATCCTCGCTCTACTCTCTTCACAGAATCATCATAGGCAGTACCTTCTGAGCGAAGAGTTTCTTCTGTATCGAGCATGATATGATGGCTTGTTCTTAGAACTCGACGCTCCGACCATTCAATTGAGTGATCACTACCAGCTAATTCGATTCCAAGCATACTATCATGGTCTGCAAGGACAAGGTTCCCCCATTGGTATTTTCTTCCCTTCTTCCAATGCTGTTTTAAGTTGTTTTGCTCCCTCTGTAATAGGTTGTACTACACCTTTTACTTGTTGATATTGCTTTATGTTTTCGCGTAT
>JABCSP010000156.1 GCA_018238825.1 Candidatus Thorarchaeota archaeon
CAGCTAGGTTTGGAATTTTTCTTAGTAACTGATTACCTAGCAGTTTGCGTAAGGCAAAACTTACTGTACGAGGAGCCATGTTTAGTTTATCACTAATCTCTAGAGGACACATTGGTCCATTGTTGAATAGTGCTCCGAGTATTGCAATTGCGCTTTTTGGAGTTCTTCCTGGTCGAATAGTCAATATAGTAACAATCTCCTGTCTTTTTGAACAAGAAAGTAGTAGCCCAGAAATGATATGTATCTGCGTGAACCGAAATCATAAGATTTGGTCAAAATCATATGCAAAACATCTCAAAAGGGAAGCATGAGATGCGTTTTGTAACAAATGGTTTTTTCTAATCATTCAGGTCTGTTTTGCGAAAGTATCGAATGTTGCCATCTGCACATCCAAAGTAAACATAATCATCATCATGTGTTAGATCAATGATTCTTCCCACACCTGAGTCTACCGTAACTACTTCGCTCCAATCCGATTTTGAATACACTCGAACTGTGCCATCATCAGATGCAGAATATACATAGGAATTGTCTACCCCTAGAGCGTTCACATTGTCACTGTGCCCTTTCAATACTTGTACACAATTCCAATCCTTCTTGTCCCACACTCTCACAGCACTTTCGAATTCCGGGGGTCTTGGAGAACCAGGACCACCCCACCAGATTTCGCCAGATCCAGAGTAGACATACTTCTCATCTACAGTTAGAGAGAAGATATTAGCACCATGACCATAAAGAGATGTTATCCTCCGAAAATCACCACGAGAGAAAATATTGATACAGTTATCAATACCTCCAGCGTAGATGTACTTCTCATCTAAGCCAACAGCTAATACAAAATGGGTCTGAGCCGTTATTGATCCAATATTTGTCCAATCATTCTTTTTCCAGATTTTTACAGTAGCATCACCGGATCCAGTAACAAGATGATGAGAATCTGCAGCAATATCAAAGACTGTTCCAACATGCCCTTTGAGGACTTCGATCAAATCTAAATCAGGATTATAAACACGAACTTCAGGATCTCCAGAAATACTTCCACTATAGAGATTCTGCCCATCAGAAAACAACGATATTATCTGGGTCGATGTCTGACCAGGAATGACTTTTGGTGAATCAAAACTTGACTTATCCCAAACCGTTATTCCACCATCACTGTCAGAGGCGTACAGATTCTTATCATCAACAGTTATTGCGGTGACTGTAACAAGATTGCCAGTTGCATTTCTGAGCACAGACGGTTTCAATAATCTATTAGATTTCGGATTAATATTTCATCCCCGTATTAGATAAACTGAAGTGACATATACATCTTACCAATATGCAATATCGATTATGCCTGGCAGTTCATAGTGCAACAAGAGAGCTGGTTTCTAATGACCATCCCAATTGTTTAGCTGTCTTGAAAGCTTCACTTGACTCGTTATATTTTTCTGCAATCCAGAGTACAATTCGAAGTTTGTACCAGAGGTTGGGATTATCTTTATCAGCCTTTATTTCCTTACGGACAACTTTCACTAATTTCCGGAAATATTTCATTTCTGCTTTCCGATCCTTATCTACAGTTTTTAAAAGCCCGTATATGAAGTCCGTAGGTCTATCAAGTGTATAATCTAGAAATTCCTTGGAACGGCCCTTGAGAAAATCGTTCACTGCTGTTTGATGTGTGTCTTTCACTCGCCACAGCTCTCCGGTTACAACTTGCTGCTCATAACCACGCTCCATGAACTGCAGAAGATCGAAAAGATTTGATGTGACAGGGTGGTCATCACTCAATAGATTCTTGCAACAGGTCCACTCATAATAGACAAGCTGTGAACCAATTTTACGCAAAATGCTAGGTGTTGGTCCAATTTTTTTCAGGTCGTTCATGACATCTTTTACTGCATACTTCTTTCTCTTGGGTAATTGTACCATGATTTCACCTACCAAGTGTGGTTGTGTGATTGTTCTTCTTTCTGATAAGTAATAACCCGATGAACTCATCCACTATTTTGAGGATTGGCAGTGTTTCTTAGAAAGGAATGCTCCAGTCTGGTAGTGGAATATTGAGTCGAATGTAAATCACTATAATCAATACAACCAAAGAGATAATGCATACAGCCCAATCACGTTTTTGAAATGAGAGCTTCTCCATGTAAGTCCGATTCTTACTTGCTCCAAAACCTCTTGATTCCATACTCTCAGCTATAGAGAGAGCTCGACGTATTGATACAATTATGAGTGGAACTATTATTGGTACTATATTTCGAATTCGTGTAAGGATGTTTCCTTTGTCAAGCTCAACTCCACGTGCTTTCTGAGTATCCATAATGGCATATGCCTCTTGGCCCAGAGTTGGCACATATCTCATTGCCATACTCATAGCAAAAGCAAACTCGAATTTGACTCTCATTTGTATCAATGCCTGAGAGAGTTCATCAGGAGGTACTGTAAGGAAGAAGATTGAGAATGAAGTCATCAAAGCAATTAGTCGGAGAATTAATGCGATTGAATAATTGAGAGGATTCGGATAAGTTGAGAGTAGTGTATTAAAAATCAATATGAAAACCAGAAGAATTGACAGCCCCTTCATACTTCGAAGCCACCGTTTCAGTGATTTAGCAGCAGTCATCATAGGGATAAGAACACAGATTATAATGAGTAATGGAAATATCTCCAGAAATAGCAGTGAAATCACAGCAAGGACAATTGAAAGGAGCAACTTTGCTCTCGGATCTAAGCGATGTACTATCGAGTCTTGTCGTGTGTATTGAAAAACTTCAAGAAATGACATATCACACACCTCCCAATACTCTTACAATTTCATTTTCAAGTTCTGAGAGGAGAGTCAGCCGTTCCTGCACTTTTGGATAAATTTCGTGAAGTGATCTCGCAGCTTGTGTAAGTTGGGGAGCAGTGAGGGAGCATTTCTTAATGACTTTATCATTGCTAAGGACTGAGTTCGTTGGTCCATCAGCAATAATATTCCCATTTGCCATTGCTATTGTTCGTGGAAAGTTCTCAATTACAAATTCAATATCATGTGTAACTACAATGACTGTTCGACCCTTTTCGTTCAGTCCCATCAGCATCTCCGCCAGTTTCTCCTTCTGACGGGCATCTTGTCCAATTGTTGGTTCATCAAGAGCCAATATACGTGGTTCTGTGGCTAGCACTGAAGCAAGCGCAACACGTTTTCGTTCTCCACCTGATAGTGTAAATGGAGACCTCTCTGATAACCCCGCAAGCCCGAGACTCGCAAGGGTTCTCTCAGTCCGCTCTTTGATTTCATCTTCAGAAAAACCAAGTTGCTTCAGCCCAAATACCACTTCTTTTTCCACGCTATCGAGAAAGAGTTGATGATCAGGGTTTTGCATCACTAGACCAATCTCACGCGCAAGCTCAGCAACAGAATAATGCTTAATATCAACACCATCAAAAATAATCCGACCGCTGTTAGGGCGAAGCAAACCATTGAGATGTTTTACTAACGTTGTCTTCCCTGCACCATTACTACCCATAATCGCTATTCTTTCACTATCATCAATTTGAAGTGAAACACCTTGAAGGGCGGTGTAGAGCCCATCATAAGCAAAATGAACATCCTCCATCATAATCATTACGAGGATGCCTCCTTTACAAGCCCTGCAAGTTCATCTCCTGTTAGAGGAATACTTCCAAGGTCTATGCCATGCTGCTCCTTTAGACGTTTATAGACAAGTGTTGCCTTAGGAACACCAATACCAATCTCCTGGCAGATATCCTGAGCCAATATTTCTCTAGGTGGACCATCAGCAACAATACGTCCCTTATCCATCAAAACAATCCTACTTGCATCCTTTGATACGAGATCCAAACGGTGCTCGACTAGAATAACGGTCATATCCCGTTTGTTCAAACTAGATATGATGTCAAGAATAACCTCAGCACTTTGAGGGTCAAGATTGGAGGTGGGTTCATCTGCAACAAGTATCTTGGGTTTTAGTGCAAGAGTTGCAGCCATAGCCACACGCTGTTGTTCACCCCCAGACATTTCGTGAGGGTGTTTTTCCCTGAGATGTTCAATGTCAAGTAGCTGGATAATCTCCTCTACTCGGCGTCTTATCTCACTTGGTTCAACTCCAAGATTTTCAGGTCCAAATGCAATCTCTTTCTCTACATTAAGGGTAACAAGCTGATTCTCTGGTTCTTGAAAGACCAATCCTGCAATTGAGGATAGTTCAGCAACGGTGTGCTCTCGTGTGTTCTTGCCATCAATAATGACATTCCCAGAAATATAACCTCGGTGAAACTGCGGTACGAGAGCATTAATTGTTCTACATAGAGTAGTCTTTCCACAGCCACTAGGTCCTGTGATTACAACATATTCGCCCTCTTCGATTGTGAGGTCTATCTTTTTGAGTGCTAGAGATTCAGCTCCATAATACTTGAAGCTAAAATCATTGAGCTCAACAAGTGGCACTCATAAATACCTCCTAAGATTCTGCTGTTGCGTTTTCTACGGCGGCCTTTATCAGTTCTACCGCCTTATCAAGTGCTTCACTCAAATTCTTTGTTCCATTGGCACCTGCTGCATTCGCATGACCCCCACCTTTCCCACCGATTATCTTTCCTAGGGGCGCCATTATGTCAGTCCCCAGATTGATATTTGTTTTTTCATAGAACTCACGAGTGCTTCGGGAACTAAGCCGAACTTTGTTTTTTGTTGGTCTTCCACCTATGATTGCAGCATCTGCACCCATCTCAATTAATCCTCGACAGGCACTTGCTTCAAAAGCGTTGATTACTGAGGTTGCAATCACCCAATCATCAAAGAGGTGAATCCTAGCATTTCTAGCTGCTTTCAGACGTGCAATTCTCTCAGAACGATTGGGACGTATCCGTAAAGATTTTACACATTTATCATAGTCAGCTCCAGATTTAATTAATTCAATTCCGATTTGGAAAGTACGTAAGTCCGTATAGATGAATCGACGTGTGTCAAACAGAATCCCGGCAAGTAATAGATCGGCTGTGTTAGAATCAATCTCGATTTCAAGGTCTTGGAAAATATCGACCATAATTTCACAAGTTGAGAAGCGCTCACTCTTGACAAGCCTATGTTCTGCAATTGCCCCCACGTCGGGATTAGGCTCATGGTGGTCGATAATAATTGTCTTGTTTGGATCAGAAGGAATATCTTGGAAATCAGTTCCTAGCTGTAGCTTACTATTTGTATCCAGCATAATAACCAAATCATAATCAGCTTCAGGATTCTCCAGAATCTCGTCTTTCAGTTCAAAAATATCTAAGACCTGTTTTGAAAGACGACTAAGATCATCAGCCATCAGAGTTGGAGTTCCTTTAGGATTAATCGTTTTATAGAGTCTTGAAAAAGCAATCATCGAACAAACAGCATCAGGGTCTGCATTCTGATGACCCATTATCAGAGGTTTCATCGATTTTGAAAGAAGCTCTCTCAAGTTCATTTTCCTTTCATCTCCATCAGCTTCTTCTCAAGCCACTCCACTCCGCAATCCACGGCTTCCTGTAATAGGTCATCAAGATCATGACCTGTGTCAAAGGATTGGTTGATATCGATATCTATGTTTACATCAAGTTGACCATCTAGCAGGTTGAGAGAACAAGTGATGAACAGGACATCTAGACTCTTTTCTGGTACCTTGTTTTTAATGAAATCTGAAACTTGGACTTCACATTCTTCTGCCAATTGTTCAATAATATCTTCAGAGATATCAGGAAGTCCGATATCGATAATGGCACTCATTTCTC
>JABCSP010000157.1 GCA_018238825.1 Candidatus Thorarchaeota archaeon
GTAGCATTCACGAAAGCAATGTCCCAAGGAATTACTTGTGGACTAAGGTATTCATGTTCTAGGATTTCCCAAGTAGTTTCGTTTTGTGAGGGAATGAACGGTGATCCATCGACTGCATTTGCTAGGATGAAGATACCTGAAGTTGATTGTGTGAGGATGACGAGGAGGAAACCAATAGCCAATAATCGGGTTATGGGATTTTCAATAATCCACCTCATCATTTCTCACTCATTTTTCAATTCATTCATTCTTAGTTAACTCACCACGCTCTGCAACTGAAGGAATATCTTCACTAAGAGAAATGATTGATTGCACTCCTTGCAGATAAACCCTAAACTTGAATGAATACTTGCTTCCAAACTGTAATAGAAGACTTTTTTCCTTCACTACCCCAGCTACTTCAGCATTCTTTGTCATTTGTTTCCATCCAATTCATCCTTGTATGGGTCAATCTCACGAACTGCATCTCTAACAGCAACTAAGTTCTCAGGAGGGGTGTCAACTGTGACCACACAACCCGGAGCTACAATTAGACGTTTGAAACCGGCTTCATCAACAGCCTTCAAAACTTGATCCCTTGCCTCATCAGGAGTACCTGTTCTCAACACTCCGTTGTGATCAATTCCACCCAATGCAGTGATACGTGACCGTTGTTTACCTTCTTTCAGTGATAGAGCTGAGCTCTGATCCTCCCAATTGATACCATCTACACCAGGTGTCTTAGCAATCTTATCAAACCGAATTTCTTCATTGTCTTCACGAGCATGAAGATGGATTATTATGAACTTGGCTTTTCCACGTAGTCTGGATATTAATTTGAGGTCATTAGGATAGATGAATTCCTTGTAATAGTCATCAGAGATGGATGAATGTGTAGAATGTTGTGATGCAAGAAATAGACCATCAGCTCCAGCTTCAAGTGTTGCCCTACCAAAATCAATCATTACATTGGTAATTAGATCAAGCGCACTCTTCAATATCTTTGGGCTCTCATCTGCATACTTTATGAACTCGCGACCACACAATCTATCTGCAACCATAGGACCATCGAAAATTGTGGCCATAGTAGGTACTGTTCCATGAGCGTACTTTTTGATTAATTCCACTGCACGAACCTGATTTCCAAACTCTCCAGCATTCACATCGACTGGTTCTAGCACTTCCCAACCAGATGCATCATGAATAGGATAGGATGTCATAGAAGTGGAACCTGTAATCGCACCATCATACTCTGCGGTACATCCGAAGTCTGGGCACGGGTAATGACCAAAGAAGGAAATCTTGAGAAGATCGTGATTCATTTTCTTATGAAACTCAATTTCAGCCTCAGCAAGACCCTCTGGAGTTCTATCTCTATCTGGATGATGCTTCCATAGGGAAAGAGGAATTTGATTTCCGAGATTTCCAAGTAGGGTTTCTTTTAGTAAATCAAACTTAGACATGGCACTTCTCTAACTCTCATTGGCTATAATGAGCCTTTCGAAGCGTGATGCCATCAGACATAAGTAGACTTCAGTATGGAGGAATACTGCGTCTTTGTGCGCAAGGTGGAACAAAGTTGGATATTCATTAGGTGATTGTTTTAGTATATGCGCCAAAAATACCATACCTCTTTCTGAATTAGTGAGTTTATTCCAATGCAATGAACCTTCCGGAATTTTGTATGGGCTTTTATCTCTCCAACCTCACTACTTTTTGACTTCAATGTTGATCCATAAAGCCTATCGATACGAACTTGACCCCAACAACGTGCAAAGAACCGCTCTTCTCCAACATGCTGGAGTAGCACGTTTTACTTACAACTGGGGGCTTGACCAGAGGATCAAATTGTACAAGAGCAATCAAGGAAATGACCGGTTCACGGACCCTATGAAACAACACAAACTTCTGAACAGCATGAAGAAGACTCAGTTCCCTTGGATGTATGAATGTTCCAAGTGCGCACCTCAAGAAGCTCTGAGAGACCTCGGTCGAGCGTTCAAGAACTTCTACCGCGGATTAAAGGATGGAAAGCGAATTGGATTTCCGAGATTCAAGAGCAAGGGCAGGTACGACAGTTTCAGACTGTATGGAACAATAAGGTTCGTTGGACGGAAGATACAGCTTCCAAGAATTGGGAAGATACGAGTAAAGGAGAAGAGAAAGCAGTATTGCAAAGGGCGGATACTGTCAGTAACAGTGAGAAGACGAGCGAACAGGTGGTTCGTATCAGTCACTGTGGAAGAAGAAATTCCAGACCCGAAACCCATTGTTTGTTATGCTGTAGGCGTAGATCTTGGGATAAAGACACTAGCAACTCTTTCTGATGGGACCACATTTGCTAATCCACGAGCTTTGGGAAGAGAAATCAAGAAGTTAAGGAAGCTATCGAAGAGTCTTTCCAGAAAGAAGAGAGGAAGTAAGAACCAAGGGCGCGCCAAGCTCAGACTTGCCAGGATGCATCTAAGGATATTCAACGTTCGACAGGATACACTCCACAAGTTGACGACCTATCTTGCCAAGAGCCACAGTAGGATTGTGATCGAAAACCTGGGAGTGTCGGGAATGATGAAGAACCGGAAGCTTGCACGAGCAATCGCGGATGTAGGAATGTACGAGTTCCGAAGACAACTGGAGTACAAATGCCAGTGGTATGGGTCTCAGCTACATGTTGCACCAAGAACGTTTCCATCATCAAAGAGATGTTCGAGCTGTGGACACAAGAAGAAGGAACTATCCCTTTCTGAGAGAGTGTATGAATGTGAAGAGTGTGGGTTAACAATCGATAGGGACTTGAACGCCGCACTCAATCTAGTCACCGTCAGTTTGCCGGAGACTCTAAATGCCCGTGGAGAGGATGTAAGACTTCCAGTCATTTCTTCGGAAATGACCAAGAAGCAAACCTCGATGAAGCAGGAACCGAAGTGGACCAATGGACCTAAATGTTGTTCAAGTTTGTCCTAGTTTCGGGGAACGGTGGAAACTGATTGACTGAATTGACTGCCCTCTATAGTCTTGAAAAACTTCTAGCCATGGATGGAATAGATGAATTAGATAAAATGAGCGCAGAAGTCAATCCATTCTGGAACAGGGCTCGCTTGGATGTGACATGGAACCTTCCAGTTATGTCAGGATTAACCAAGAATAGTAGAATTTCAATTCAGCAAATGAGGGAAGCCTCGCTAGATGAGTTATTGATGTTCCACGACAAGTCATACGTCGAAACACTGGATCTCTTTGGAAATACAGGCTCAGCGTTCTCTGCTAGATTTGGTCTTGACACAGCTGAATGTCCAATATTCCAAGACGTTCACAAGTATGCCAGTCTTCCAGTAGGCGGAGTTATTGATGCAACAATAGGTGTTTCAGAAGGAAAATTCAAGAATGCAATTTCCTTTGTTGGTGGATTTCATCATGCAATGAAGAGCCAAGCAGCAGGTTTCTGCTACCTGAACGATACTGTGCTTGCTATCAAGAAGTACAAGGAACTCAATCCTGGTAAAAAGGTGTTATATATCGACACTGATGTTCATCACGGAGACGGGACTCAGATGGCATTCTATGACGATCCTGATGTTCTCACAATATCCCTTCACGAGATGAGTATGGGATTCTTCCCTGGAACAGGTAGAGCCGAAGAGATCGGGATTGGCGAAGGAAAAGGATACTCTGTTAATATCCCATTACCTCCACTGACAGATGATGTAGAGTATTGGAGAGCTTTCGAAGATGTGGTAGTTCCAATCTGGTTATCTTACAAACCAGACTTTGTTTTCTGGGAAGTAGGCGCAGATGCTCACATGGATGATCCTTTAGCGGACCTAATGCTGACCTATGATACATACCATCGATTATCCATGACAATTCGACAACTTGTACACCTAGGAAGTAGAAAACTAGTTGCAGTGGGTGGTGGGGGATATGATCCTGTAACTGCTGCAAAAGTCTGGACTATTGTTCTTACAGATTTGGCGGATATTGCACTTCCTCCGATACTACCAGCAGAGTGGATTAGACTTGCTCAAAAGTATGGTTTCAAGGTAAGCAGAGGCGGATGGACAGATAGGCCGAGGAGAATGGATAATGAAACCCATCCAAAGGTCAAGCGAGCTGTAGATGATGCAATAAGCAAAGTAAAGGAACTCATCTTTCCTATATTCGGTTTAGAAAAATAATACTGCCTAAGATTTCTGAATTCCCAACAAACACCGATGATTTGTGATATCCTTGTACATCTCTAGTACCTTGAAATTTCTGAACACTTCAACCAATTCTTCTTCAGTGAAATAATGGTGTGGTATGCCACTCTCAGGTCCACTCTGTGGAATGAACGTTCCGTCCTCTACCTGATGCAGTTTCCAATCATCTTCAGGGTTTTCTGGTTTTGGTCCAAGAATTGGTACTGTAATGAAGAGATATCCTCCAATCTTCAAGACTCGTTCAACTTCTTTAACAGTAGTGAGAATATTCTGCATTAGATTATGATGGATGACTTGAATGGAAATCACAGCATCAAAAAAATCATCAGGGTATGGAAATGGTTCCTCCATTCTGTTTAGACGCACATCTGCATCAAGTTCTTCTACCTTCAACCACTTCACTGCTAAATCAAGTGCAGTTTTGGAAGAATCAAAACCGGATATTTCAAAACCTTCTCTGGAAAAGTGCACAAGGTGTCTTCCGGTTCCACACCCAAGATCAAGAATTTGTTTTACTTCTTGCTTGCGGAAAATCGTAGATAGACGTGACATATCTGGATGAGTGTCAACAAAAACATGTCCTTGTTCTTCGAATATCTTTTCCCAGTCAGGCATTCTTCTTCAGAATTAAGAACCAGTGATATGGATTTTGCTAATTCTGAATATAGGGAAAAATAAAAGACTGAGGAAGTTAGTAGACTTTTAACAGCTGTTAGGAGAGAACCCTCAGTGCCATTAAGACGACGATACATCGTGTTGATTCTCGGTCTAATTATTATGTTATCCGGGGTAACTCTAGCAGCTGGAACTCAGAGTGGCTTTGGAACTGTTAACGTAACAGAAGTCGATTTTCAAGCAGCCGATGGCTCATTGATTCATAGTACTTTACAAAGACCTACTTACGCTACTGACACAGATCCACTTCCTGGTGTGGTTGTGATTCATGGTTCACTTCAGAACAAGGAGTGGTTGATGGCATTTGGTATTGAACTAGCAAGACGTGGATTTGTTGTGCTTACTATTGATGCTAATGGACATGGAAACTCGGATCCGGGTTCAGGTAGT
The DNA here is from genome assembly GCA_018238825.1 of Candidatus Thorarchaeota archaeon. GTDB lineage: Archaea > Asgardarchaeota > Thorarchaeia > Thorarchaeales > Thorarchaeaceae > SMTZ1-45. The sequence continues at coordinate 5,244 of JABCSP010000157.1, forward strand.
GGCACTGCTGCATTGGATTACATTGCCTCCCTGGATTATGTTGATAGTTCACAGATTGGACTGATAGGACATAGTATGGGAGGAGGAATTTCTTGGAGTGCAATTGAAAATTCCAGTGTCTATGTAAGAGCATTAGTTCTTGTTGGTGCTTGGTTTAGGTCTGATGCAGCCTATACTCCAAATACTCTCTTGGCCACAGGTAACTTTGATTCACTCTCCAGCTATCCTCACAATTATACCAAACTTGATCCATACTTCAATGTGACTGGAGTAGTTCCCGATACAACCTATGGGGATTTCACCAATAACACTGCAAGAAGGGCAATCTTTCCGAGTACAAATCACCTCTTTGAAACAATTGATCCAACTATAGTGAGTGAGAGCCTTGATTGGATGAAGAATAGTCTGAAAGGCGGAGTTGAAGATGAACACTGGATTGGTAGTTCCAGCCTCATCTATTCGCTTTGGCTTGCTGGT
>JABCSP010000158.1 GCA_018238825.1 Candidatus Thorarchaeota archaeon
AACTGTTGCGCCTGAACCAGAAAAAGTGGCCAAGGAAGAACCAACAATTGTTGAGGATAAGAAGAAATCAAAGAAGAGCAAGAAGAGTACCGAAGAGGTAAAACCTGAACCTGCTGCAGTGGAACCAGAACCTGAAGAAGTGGTTGAAAAGAAGAAATCAAAGAAGCAGAAGAAGAGCAAAGAAGAGAAAGAACCAGAACCTACTCCTGCTGTAGAAACCGAAACTGAAAAAGTGGTTGATGAAGAACCAGAAGCTCCCAAAACCGAAGAAACTTCTGAAGAAGCCGCTAAAGAATAATCACACACAATGTCGATACTATCCGCAAGTGATTATCACGAGGGGCTGTGTTAATGAGCAGTAGAAGCCAGAGACCTGTTAGTCAGAGGTCAAGCACTACGATATTCTATACTCTAGCTATCGGCTCTGGGGTTCTAAGAGCTCTATCAGTCGTCTTCGATATAGTAGCTATTAACACAATAGACATAGACCCATTGGTCTACGGAATTCTTGCACAGTGGGTGAGTCTTGTAGTTACTGTTCTATTTGTAGGAATTGTTAGTATTCGCCGAACTGTAGATGGAAGAAAACAATCACTTGGTTACAATCTTGATCCAGACTTTGATAGATTACGAATTCTTCCAAAGAAGCCAATGCTTTATCTCGTTGTATCAGGATTCTTTGCTGCAATATCCACTATTAGCTACTACATCTTAACAGGGGCATCTGATGCATCTGCAGTCCTTCCTTATGGACAGCTAGTTATCATCTACCTGTTAATGGGTGACCTACTGGCTGAGAAGGATACACCCACAATTATCGAGGTTCAATCTGTTGTATCGATACTCTTCGGAGTCTTATTGATTGGAGCCACACCCGGTGGATTCGATATTCCATCACTACTCCTAGTTCTTGGACCTATGAACATCTCATCCGCCTTTGTGACCTATTATCAACGAAAGACAAAACGATATGAGATTCGTCCAGGTCTCAAAGTGGACTCGTTGAATATGCGGGTGTGGAGTCTTCTTGTATTGAATTCCGTGATGAGTCTGCTTGTCTTACCTTTGATACCAGCTGATTCTTTGCAGGTAATGATTGATAATTTCGTTCCCCTACTTTGGATGATGGTTGGTTCATCATTTACAATTTTTCTGGCGTTGGTAATGTATGCTCGAGCACTTGGAAGAGGCTCAATGTCTGTTGTAAACTCACTTTCTGCAATTTCTGTCGTGCTAGGAGTTTTCATTACACTGATTGGTAATGCTTTGCTCCCTGGTGCATTTGGAATTATTGAAACTGACCCATTCATATGGATTCTTACAATCTTGGGCATTGTACTTGTTATGATTGGGATTGTTGCTCTACAGGCAGCTGATGTACATTCATTAGTCTTGATCAAGGTGAAACCACTTGTTGGAGACATTCTTCCAGAATTATTTGATATCAAAGGTGTCGAAAAGGTAGCTGCACTTGCTGGGACTCAGGATTACATACTAACAATCAAGAGTAGAAACTTGGCAAAAACTAGGACAATGATATTGAACAGAATCCAAAAGATTCCCGGAATCGATGATATTGAAACCTTAGTCGTAATTAAAGAATTTAGATAAATAATGGAGTGAAAAAATAATGGCTGATAGCGTTTTAGCTTACGTACTCATGGAAATTGAGATTGGAAAGACGGATGATGTTGTAGAAAAGCTTAGGAAAATACCACAAGCAACTAAAATTGCAGTTACAACCGGAGGTTACGATATTGTCGTCCTCCTGGATGTAGTGAATCTTGAGGAGCTATACGACATAACCGTTCAACACATTCACAAGATTGCAGGCATCAAAGAAACTCAGACAGCTGTCGTCGAAAAAATGATGACCATCTAATATTACTATAACCATCCGTTTGCCCATCTGAGTAAATGCCCCATTCAAACACGTTTTAATATTTGGAGTCATATTCCAGCTCAGCGCAAAATCTGGTTGAAATGATATTTGCAGCATGATGGTGATTAAATTGGATGAAGTAGTGATTTCTGGACTTACGAAAAAATTTGATGACCTCACAGCAGTCGATCATATTGAATTCAATGTGGCCAAGGGGTCTATCTATGGGCTTCTCGGGCCAAATGGAGCAGGTAAATCTACGACGATTCGGCTTCTGTGTACTCTACTCAGACCGGATGAAGGAACTGCTACGGTGAGTGGTTTTGATATCATTGAATCTCCAGTGCAAGTTCGAGAAATAACAGGAGTCTTACCTGAGGAAGGTAATCATACCCTTTACCAGACATTATCTGGATATGATAATCTCGAATATTTTGCTAGGCTCTATGATGTTCCTGAAGATGAGATACCTGGACGAATCGAAGAACTACTTACTTTCATGGATTTGTGGGAGCGAAAGGATGATCCTGCTGGCGAACTCAGCACCGGTAACAGACAGCGTTTGGCACTGTGTAGAGCTTTGTTACACAAACCTAAAGTCCTCCTTTTGGATGAGCCAACTGCAGCGCTTGATCCTGTTGCAGCAAAGAGAGTTCGCAAACTGATACTTAGCTTCTCTGAGAAATATGGCCAGACCTTTTTCATTAATTCGCACAACCTATCTGAAGTACAGCGAATGTGTGATAAAATCGCCATCATTGATGAAGGAAAGATTCTACTCAGTGGGGACACTCAAGAACTTCGAACACGATTTAAAACAAGTCAGGATTTTAGAATCCGAGTTGTGGATGATCTGGAGAAGGCGGGTTCAATTGCAGAATCGTTGGACTTTGTAACTTCTTTGAAAAAGGAGGCTGACACCATCGTTGTCACTATCGAAGATCCATTCACTAATAATTCCATGCTAATGCAATCTCTATTGTCCCAAGGAATCAAAATAGTGGAATTTGCTGAAGAAGAAGCAACCCTGGAAGATCTCTATCTTGACGTAATCAAAGAAGGAGGTGCCAAGTAATGGCTTTGTACAAATCTATTCTTGTTGCAAAAGCAGACCTCAAAATGGCAATGAAGGTTAAAATGGTAAGATATGGGCTCATTGGAATTGGTGCCCTTGGACCAATAACGATGCTTGTAACAGTTGCCTTGATGGTCTACGGAGACCCCGTCATTGGAGTACTTATTCTACCATCGATTAGTGCGATACTTGCACCCATGTTAGGAATGATTGCCATTATTCCTGCGTCAATGATAGCAGCTAATGCATTAGTGGGTGAGAAAGAAATGAATACACTTGAACCCCTATTGAGCACACCACTCACAGACCGTGAATTATTGATTGGCAAGCTCCTGAGTTCGTTCATTCCCAGTATGGCTCTTCTCTTGGGTTCGATTTTAGTTTCCGAGATTGGAACATTCATTATCCTTAGGTCCGTTGGGGCTGAATTCATACTCGTACCTGGTATACCCGGATTATTCCTGTTGCTTACAGCTGGACCCACATTAATCGTAGCCATCGTATCGATTATGATTCTAATTAGTGGAAGAGTAAAGCGTGTCTATGAAGCCTATCAGACTTCTGGTGCTGTCGTAATGGTTTTCATCCTACCAATGATGATACCCACTATGACAATGGGAGCCGGGACTGTTGATATGAATTCAGTTTGGATGTGGAATATCATCACATTCTTGATTACTCTAGTTATCGCTGCGAGTACTTGGGCTTTGGCGGTACGAAAATTCAATCGAGATACAATGATTTCTATGTAAATTGGAAGGAGGGCTACTTTCTTGCCCTCTTCTAATTTCATTTTTTAGATTATTAGTCCTGTATTTTCTTCAATCCTGTAGGATATCGTTTTGCTAGGTCTCTGTAGATTTGCTTGAATTTCACAAGCTCTGCTCGATGATTATCCTTCACATCACCAATTACTTTGGCAGGAACTCCCACTGCAATTCTCTCGTTTGGAATCTCAAACCTTGCCCGTACCACTGCACCTTCCCCTACGATTGCCCAGCTTCCAATTATTGCATAATCTGAAACAATCGCACCCATTCCGATTACAGCGTCATCTCTTATTGTTGCGTTATGAATAATACATCCATGGCCAAGAGTTACATTATCCCCAATCATCGTATTCTCATTAGGACGAGCATGAATAACCACGTTATCCTGAACACTAACTCCATCACCGATCTTAATCTCCCCATAATCGCCTTTTACAACTGCCCCGGGAGCTATGTACCACTCTTCTCCAATTGTAACTTTTCCAATCACTGAAGCGGTGTGACTAATGTAACTACTCTTTCCGATGATGGGAATCCTCTTCTCAAACTCATAAACACCCATTTTGAAACCTCAGTTTACTCTATCATATACTCGTTATTAGGTTAAAGGTCAGAATAACCTATGCCCGAAACGCATAAGTCCTCGATTTCTAATCGAAATGTCCACAGACATTGTATAGCAGAGGGATTTCAAACTTGTCAAAGAAAGAAGATGCATCTCATTTCCCCATTCTACGTGGAGAATCTGTCAGTGAATCTGGAGAATTCTCAGGAAATGCTAGATTGGTCTGCAAACCAGAGGACCTCGAACGTGAGTGGGCGGCTGATGATATTATTGTACTTGGAAACGATCTTGAATCTTTCTTCAATGAAAATCCAAAGGCACTTGCAGACTTGTTCAAAACGGTAAGCGTTGTTATATCTGAATTTGGTGAATCTCTTGGTCTATTTGCAACTATAGCAACTGAACACATCGCAATTGGTGTTGTAGGTGTAAGGGATGCGACTCATGTGCTTGAAAATGAAATGCATATCAGACTAGAAGCAACTGAAAATCAGTGTGATATATTTTTCATTGATTAGCTCACGGCATCTCCTATAGACGCTTCAATCATCAAGGCTTTATGTTTCAAATTAGAGGTTGAAGAATGAGTGATTTGGAGGAGGTCATCAGACGCAAATATCTTCTGATTGATAGTTGGGATGCTAGACATCAACATCTCCTAATTTCTAGTTTTAGTATCTTGCTGTTTGTAATATATGGAGCATTTCTTTGGTTGCTCAGCTCAATGACCCCAAGTATATTTACCTCTCTCTTATTATTGAGCTCTCAAATTGGTCTTGGTTTGCCAGCAACACGTGCTTTCTATGATTTTGGCGTGACTTCTCGGGGCATGCTTAAGCTCTATGACTCAGGAATTCTTGGAACTGATGTTGAAACCAGAGATTTAAAGATCAACGTAGGTGACCTTCCTTTGGTTTTTGAGAGATTAGATTTTGAGATTCGCAAGTATGACTCTGGATCTTTAGATGACCTCAATGATCTTGCTTGGTTTGTTGTAATTGCATGGGCAATGATTTCTTCTATTGGAATATTCATCGAATTTGTAGGAGTTGCATTTTTCATTCTTGGTGCTGTTGTCCTAGTGATTACATGTTTTGCCTGTTACGTCAGTGGTTACAGAACAATACAGGGAGTTTCCTTTGAAGAAGATCTTCAACATCTGGAGTATTATGTCGATAGATGCATCAAAGCAGCGGATACTGCTCTACCTTCAGCAAATGGACATATAATTCTACAAGTTACAAAGCAACGTCGACAGACAGTCTTGATCGATATTGTTGTTGAATTCACAACATCATTGAATTCGATTATAGAATATCATATCGGATTATCCTCACATCTACAAGAGCGTTTCATCATTGGTGCTCCAACTGAAAATCTGGATATCGCATATGCTAAATTTAAAGAGCTTTCAGCTGTTAAGG
>JABCSP010000015.1 GCA_018238825.1 Candidatus Thorarchaeota archaeon
AGGGAGGAAGATGGTTCCTTCCAGAAAATCAAGATTCTATCCCAATGATGTTCTCAATGAAGGCTACTAAGGTGTAGAGGTTTCATCCTCTTTGATAGCCTTTATTGCACCTTCAGCAGATTGTGCTGCCTGCTGAAGACCGACACCAGACCCTGCTGTGTCAGTTCCAACAATGTATAGACCCGAGATTGGAGTTCTGGGACCTGGTCTATCAAGATCGGTCTGTCCCGGAATTAGTTTTGCGCGAGTAGCATAAGATGTCTGCACGTGTTCCATCTCAATGTGATCTAAGAGTTCTTTGTAATATTTCTCAAAGCCATTGCTCTTCATAATTGCAATATTTTCTTCAGCAGATTTTCCAGGTTCTGTCATCATTGCGATAGCGACAAGCTCCTTCCCTTCGGGAGCAGCGCTTGGATCAAAGCTTGATATGGATACAATCCAACGATTAGGATTCGGATGAACAAGCACTCTGTTCTTACGGTCTCCAATTATTACTTTGTCAAGACCTAGCCAGAGTGTGATTCCATGAGTTGGGTCCATGTTGCACCATTTTTCAAAGAATTCACGGCTCTCTTGTCCTTCTGATTGAACAATTTTATCCATCGACCATAGTGGAATGTTACTTACAATCTTGGAATGGGATAGGTCTCTTCCAGCTACTGTAAGCCCAGTAACTTTTCCATCATGCTCATGGATCTTCTCAACAGGAGCATTCAGAACATAATCGCCATTGATTGTTTCAACCACTCTCTTGATGAGACCCTCCATTCCACCTATGACATAGCCTTCATCATAATCGCTTGAGCCTAAAAGTAGTCGTTTTGCAGAGCTAAGCTTTGATGATTCCTTATCAGTATCCTTGAGGGTACGCAAAGCCTCGTAAGCAGAAGCCTCAGTAATAGGTACACCAGCTGCCATGTAAATCGCACTCTGCATTACATCCAGCATGACTTGGTTGGTAGCTCCTCGGGACTGCATAAACTCAAGAAAAGAAATATCCTTGTACTTCTTCATCTCTTCCAATTTCATTGTCTTAATCATCACACCAATCTTCATGAGACCTAGACGTCCTCTCCAACCCGTGAGTGGCCAGCGAAGGGATTCTCCTAGACTTGAGGGGATATTTCCTGTACGGTCATGCACTCGGAATTCCCAACCATCATGAAGAATAAACTCTGGAGGGGGAGAGAGATAGTTATTCAGAAATCGGACAAACGCACCCCGTGTCACTCTTGTAATCACATGAAGTCCCTGATCAACGCGATAACCGTCTACTGAATATCCATGCCATACTCCACCAACACGGGCGCCTTTCTCAATAACGAGAATTTTCTTCCCCTCGGCAGATAATGCAAGAGCTGTAAGGAGACCCCCTGCGCCGGCTCCAGCGACAATGACATCATACTTTGATGCATCAACTTGATCAAGATTTATTTCCTGCATGGCTCAACTTGAGCAGTACGAATTCCATTCTACTTAAGCGTGTCCACAAGCTCAGAGAATATCAACAGTGATCCCTTTGGTTGCAGATTCATAAGCAGCATCTACAATTTTATGCGCAGCTACTGCATCCATGAAGTTGGGTGAAGGATTCTCCCCTGATTTGACCGCAGCAAGAAAAGCGTAGCTCAAAGCTGCGTATCGATTATCTACAGAATCTATCAATACACCATATGTTTCCAGAGAGCCATTATTAGAATGAACTCCAAGATACTCTAATAATGAAGCATCAGCAGTTTCAGCATTTACCCTAACTGGCCCTTCACCTTTCAAATGGTATTCTAGGAACCGATTCCCTGATTCGAGTGTGATACCAATGAATCCTTGCTCATAGAAAAACTCGATGCGTCGTTCATCGGGTCGGTCAACTGAGTGCCAAATAGAATCAAGAGTGCTCATTTGACCATCTTTGTGGGTCATCATGAGTGTGGCTAAATCTTCAACACCCCTACCAGAGAAGAAACCAACCTTAGCATGAACTTCCGTAACAGGTCCAAAGAACCACGTTAGAATATCAATATCATGAACACAGTGCTCGACTAGTGTTCCACCACCGGTTATCTGAGATTTAACTCTCCACTCATTCAATTTCTCGTATTCTTCAGTATACATATGATCAGTTCTGATATGTGCTAACATTGGTTTCCCAAAATCATGTTTTTCCAGCAAACTCTTCGTATACAATATGAAAGAATCATATCGCAATAAGAATCCAGCAGCTGATGGAACTTTGGCATCCTGCGCCACTGCCATCAGCGTTTGTGCTTGGGGGCAGCTATGTGCAAGAGGTTCATCACAGTAGATTGCTTTTCCTGCTTTAGCAGCAGATTTGACAATGTCAGTATGCTTACTCGTAGGTGTGCAAACATAGACCACATCAATCTCATCATTGCTCATCAGCTCGTTATAGTCCTCATATGTTGTTGGAATATCAAAATCTTTAGCAGCTTTCTTAGCTGATTCTGAATCCAAGTCACACACAGCGGATAGATGGAAATTAGTTAGTTTTGATTTCTTTAGAGAAAAGAGTGCTGCAAGATGGGTTCTTCCAACATTTCCAGTTCCGATGAGTCCTAGATGAATCTCGTCTTCCTCACTCAATAGGATTCAACAACCAAGAAATCTTGATACGCGAATTGTATTTGAGTGTTCTTAGAATGGCAGTAGCTATTAGGGCAACTATTATGAGGATGCAAAAAAACAACAAATTAAGTCCAATCCTCATATTTTCGTTGAAGGTGAAATAGTCCGTGACCTCTGATGAACTCCTCAAAAAAGCCAGAAAAACCCTACAAGAGGGGAAGAAAGAGGAAGGCGTGAAGCAACTTGTTCATGCAGCAGATCAGCTAGCCAATGACACCGAGTATGAAAAAGCAGCCAAAGTCTATGAAGAGGCGGCACTCATCTATCTAGACCTCTTTAATAGAGAAGAATGTTTCAAGACATTTGACAAGGCTACCTTGATGCTTGTGCGTCTCCCACAAGAAGAGGAAGTATACACAGAATTAGTTCGTCTGAATACAGCCGCAGCTAAGATAGCAGAAGCTGCAACAGAATACAAGAAAGCTGCTGATTTCTATTTTCGAGCAAAAGATTTTGCGATGACTAATGATGAAAAAAAGAATCTCAACATCATTGCTGCTGATGCCTTGGAGAATCTAGCAGATATCAAAGAGGAAGAAGAAAACTATTCTGATGCAATTGGACTATTACGGAAAGTAGGTAGACTCTATTACTCCGCAGATGATGATGAACTTGGTGACCGCATCAATATTAGAGCAGTTAAGATCGCACAACGATGGGCGGAGATTTCCAAAGGAAAAGGGGATTATCTATCTGCAGGTAATGCCCTTGCTGAAGCTGCGCAGATTATGCAAACAAGAGGAGAATCACCAGAAGCAACACGTACAATGATGGAAGCTGGAGAGCTATACGAGGCTGCAAAGCTATACGAAAAGGCGGGCAATATCTATGATGCAGCACAAGAAGCATACAAGCTTCAGCGACTTACTTCTGCCAGAAATAAAGCGGTGTACAAGGCTGCAGAATCATATATGAAAATGGATGGCAAACCTGAAGCGGTAGCACCTTTACTAGTCAAGGGTGGAAATATGTTCCACGAGCTTGGACGAGTAATGAAGACAAAATGGGCTTTCAAACGTGCTAGTGAGATGTTTGAAGAACTGGCAAAGAAAGCAAAATCAGAGAATGATGTGGAATCAGAGAAGAAGTATTTGAGATTTCAAGCAATGTGTCTTCGGAATTGGGGTCATGGCGAAAGAGCTGAACAAATCTATAGTGAGGTCAGAAAGTATTATCTCAGTCAAGCCAGCAATCAGAGTGAAAGTGGTGAAAAAGAACTTCAAGCACTAGCGCTTGAGGAAGCTGCTGAAGTATTTACTGAATCTGGTCAGCAGGACGAAAGTATAAAGCTCATAGAACAAGCTATAGAACTCTACATTGAGCTAGCAGATGCTTCATCAGTAGAAGAAGACCCAGAAGCATCATCTAAATATTACAGTAAAGCAGCAGATTGTGCTATGAAACTAGGAGATACTGAAAGAAACGAATCATTCCATTGGATGGCAAGTGAAAAGGCGGAGAGAGCTGCTGAAATCTACAAAGAGTTAGGAGTTCCAGAGGTAGCAATAGTCTGGATGCGAACAGCAGGAACTGAAGCACTCCTGACGAATTCAAAGAAGATGGTTGAGAAGGCTATTGACCTGCTGACAAATTCTGCTGAAGGTTTCAAGGAAGCAAATGAACTCCATGAGGCTTTTGAAGACCTATTCGCCGTTTTCGAAGCAAGGTTCATGTATTATCCAAAGAAACGACGACCCATCAAGGCTACCATCAAATTGATGGCTGAAGTTTCAATGATGTGCCAAGACGATGTTATATCAGCCCTATTATCAATCGTAAGAGCTATGAATGAAGGCAATCATATTGGCGCCCTCCTTATGCTACAAGAGAATGAAGAAGATCTCTTAGCAAAAGCTGACCGAATTCGAAAATTAATTGGTCAATCGAAGGTAGAGAGACCTACAAAATAGATTTGTTTTATTTTCGGAAGATAGAAGTAAGCCACGCTTCTCAAATACAGATACACCATGGTAAAACCCATATCTTACAATTGTGAGTGAACTGTAAGAAACTTCTGTGTTCCACCTTTCTCACGACTGCTGTCACCAGCCTCCGATAGACCGGAGTCTTTCAAAGTGTCGCGAGCTTTGCCCCTCTTCACTGGAACATCGTTCCTCCGATGGGACTCGGCTTCTGTCCGCTGCATTCCTTCACACGCACCAGTAGGTGTGATAGCAGACGGTATTTCCACAGCATTTACCATGGCAGGGTCTTCACTCCTCGCAAACGACTCAAGAGTCGCCTGGTCATTGCAGTCGGCCACGGACTCCCCTTTCGAGGCTGGTGTCCTCTGGGGGAGTGCGGACTTCCCATGAGAAGAAGATTTCTTCCTCCGGGCTTTCAGTATGGCTCTATCCTTAGCGGTGAGCCACATCCCTAGTCCGTTCATAATATTCTATGATTATGTGAGTATACGAACTCATACGAGAATATGAAATTGCACTGCTCTTTGAATGTGAGCAGCCATACCCTTGGGATCTTTCCCAATAGTAAACCTCATAATGTACTCCAGCTTCGGCTCAAATAACTCAGGCTGAGGTTTGAAGAATGAATTTCTATGATAAGGCTGGCACTGAACCAATTGGTGATGCGACTCGTACTCACTTCAGTAATCAGATTACTTCGGAACTTGATGGGAAAGAAGTCATCCTGATGGGCTGGACCCACATTCTTAGAGATAAGGGAAAGATCAAGTTCCTGATTCTCAGGGATGAACATGGAATAGTGCAAGTAACAATCCCTCAGAAGAAAGTATCAGAGGAAGTTTTTGAAACTTCAGGAAAACTCAAGCCTGAAACAGCAATATCTGTTCATGGGACTGTGGTTGCGACAACACAAGTAGCAGCTGGTGCTGAAGTTATTCCAACCAAGATAATAATCCTAAACACTGCTGAACGTCTTCCCATAGATGTTGTAGAAGGTAAGGTCGACATAGATCTTGATACACGTTTCAATCATCGTATACTAGACCTTCGTAAACCATCAATTAATGCAATTTTCAGAATTCAACATAACCTTGTCCGATTCTCCAGAGATTATTTGGAGAACAACGACTTTGTCGAAATCCACACACCTAAGCTAGTTGCTGAAGCTACGGAGGGTGGTGCTAATCTCTTTGAAGTGAAGTATTTCGAGAAAAAGGCGTACTTAGCACAGAGTCCTCAATTCTACAAGCAGTTAATGTTACTTGCTGGATTTGGTAGGGTCTTTGAAATAGCACCTGTCTTTAGAGCTGAGAAACACAACACACGACGCCACATCAACGAGTACACTTCCTTTGACTATGAAATGGCTTGGATTAGTGGAGTTGAGGATGTTATGAAGATGGAGGAACAAATGCTCCATCATGCTTTTACAAAGACTAAGGAAGCTTCTGCTGCTGAGTTTGAGCTTCTTGGAATTGATATTACCATTCCAAAATTACCCTTCAAGCGGGTCAAATATACCGAAGCAATTGATCTTGTCAATGAAGCAGGCAAGGACCTATCCATCACTGATGACCTAGATCCTGAGAGCGAACGGCTCCTTGAACAGATATTCCCTGAGAAGTTCGGTACTGATATGGTGTTCATCACTCATTATCCTCTAGAACTGCGTCCTGCATATACTATGCCAAGTCTTACTGATGAAGGGATGACTGAAAGCTTTGACCTTACATACAAGGGAATGGAGATTACAACTGGTGGACAACGTATTCATATCTATGACCTTCTTGTAGAACGATTCAAGGCGAAAGGATTCAACCCTGCTGACTTTGGCTTCTATCTTGACCCCTTCAAGTATGGAGCTCCACCTCATGGTGGTATCGGACTAGGAGTAGAACGTCTTACTATGCAGCTCCTAGGAATTGATAATATTCGAGAGGCAACATTGCTCCCCCGAGACCGAGACCGCTTGACTCCATAATGCCAACCTGATAATACTCTCTCTTAAAGGAACATCCGCCCAATTCGAGATATCACCAATGTGTAGACTATCAGAATAAAGAAGGGATTCCTCTAAATGCAGGAGCGACTTGAAACCGAACTCTATGCCTCAATTGCTACTCTCGATCAGCTGAAGAAACTCTATGATTTACGTGCAGTTGATATCAGGTCTTTCCAGAGAGAATCACAGGCTCTCTTACAAGAAGTACGAGGTCACATCGATAATCTAAAGCGGTTGGGTCTAGACATCGGAGGCTTTTTTGCTGGTGAACGCATCATGGATGCTTTTCCTGATGCTGCTGACCTTCTGAAACTAAGAGAACACACCCCGGCTAAATCATTCCATGGAATGAATGCTGATCAGTACTATGATTACATTGGTCTAGCAATACTGGATGTTGCAACCGAGCATTCATCAAAGGGACTCATGGGTCTAGCTGAACTCATCGTTGAAGTTGTACGTCGACTCCCTGAAGTAAAGTCAGTTACATATAACGATGTAATTGAATCAGTCAATAGAGTGTCAGAGCACGGCCTTCTCCCGGGTATACGTACTCTTAGAGGTGGCGTGAAGGTTGTCGAGCTAAGACCCCTTGAACTTAGACGTGACCAAGCTGACATCATCAATTTAGCTGCATCAAAAGGCCACGTGTCTGTAGAGGAAGTTATGATGGAACTCAAATGGTCCGAAGATCATGCTCGCCAAGTTCTTGCAAGTCTTGCTGATACTGGAATGGCGGTAGCTGATATTAGATTTTCAACAGGTGGACGATATCACTTCCCAGGACTGAGGTCCGGCGACAATTCAGATCCAAAAAGTCATGGTGCATACTAGGTACTGATGATGATTGCACCTTTCTTCTTATCTATCCATTCGGCTTGTTCTTTCTCAACCATCAATGCAAGGACTACATAGAGATCTTTCTCAGGGAGCTTGGCAAAGTTCTCGCCAGATTCTTGGATCACTATAGATTTCACATCAAGTCTGAGCTTTCCGGTTTTCAATGCCCATTCATAGATGAGGTCCGCCCAATCTTCAAGAGGTCTCCAATAAACTCTGAGTTGTCTTTTCCTTCGGTCACTCCACTCTGCTACTTCTTTTTCGATGAGTACCTGTGCAATCATCTTGAAGGAATCGACCTTACTTCGCAAATCCTTGAAAGGTGGTTCTGCTATGAAAGTAGCTAGTGATAGAATATGTACTGCGTTATGTTCAGTCCATTGCAGGAGAAAATCTGCCCATTCCCCAGCCCATAGGTCTCTATCATCTTCTCTAGGCGGGACTCCATACATCCACTCGCTCTGTTCAGTCCCACCCCACGAGGGCATTAGAATTGATTCTAAAATTCTCACTTCAACTTCGGTTTCAGTAATCTTTGGGTCTACTTCTTCAACCACTTCAGATGTCTTCTGAATTTCGGCTTCAACAACAACTTCAGGAGAATGAGTTTCATCTATTGCCTGTTCAATTACTTCTTCTACTACTGGTTCAACTTCAGTTTCCACTGATTCAGGCTTTACTTCTTCTTTTGTTTTCTCTCGACGCTTTTCCTTCATTCCCACTATCTAAGAACCCTCCGCCCAGTCAATGTATCTTCTGACATCCTCGGGTGGAGTTGCGGGTCTAATATTCTCGATAGCACTCAAGAAATCATCCCTAGAAACAGGTCGGATGTCCAAAATTTCTCGTTCGTCGTCTAATCTTCCAGTACGCTGAAGGTCTCTTATCGGTTCCATTGCTGCTTCACGACAGACAATACTGATATCACGACCACTGTACCCTTCAGTAAGATCCGCCATTTCTACAAAGTCTATAGTTGGAGAAATCTCAATGTCTTCCATGTGTATTTCCAGAATTGCTGCTCGGGCTTCAGTATTTGGTAGTGGGACATGAATCCGCTTTTCAAACCTTGATTTAAGCGCAAAATCGATTTCCCATGGAAGATTTGTGGCTCCTATTACCGTGACCCTATCATCATGATTACTTGCTAGACCTTGAAGTTCTGTTAGAAGTTGGGTCTTCATTCGTCTTTCTCCGCCCACGTCATCACCAGAACGTGAAACTCCAATGGAATCTAGTTCGTCTATGAATACAATTGCAGGCTGATTCTTCCTGGCAATCTGGAAAAGATGCATAACTAAGCGTTCAGATTCTCCAAGCCATTTACTTACAATATTTGCAGCTGATACATTGAAGAACGTTGCATTCACTTCAGACGCAACAGCTTTCGCAATCAGGGTCTTTCCACAACCCGCTGGTCCATAGAAGAGAATTCCCCTCCATGGCTGTCTTGCTTTCCCCATGAAGAGCTCAGGATGTTTTAGTGGTGTCAGGATTGCGTCATTGATTGCCTGCTTTGCATCATCAAGTCCTGCAACCTCTGTCATCTTGATATTAGGACGTTCTGAAATGATGGTATCGGATATCATCTCTTGTAGTCTTTTTTCATCGTCATCAAGATCCTGTTCTGGTTTCGTACTTGCAACAGTAATTGATTCAGCAGGAGTACTATCCATTGTGGGTGGAGTAGCTAACCCGTCAACAGGTCCCGCAGATTTCTTCTTGATGCCCGAGAGGTAGCGAACTCTATCAACACATTCCTGCGCACGATTGAAATAGTGTTTTCTAACCGATGGCAAAGATGCTGAATTTGCTAATTTTATGAGAATCTTACTGGCCTTCAGATAATACTGACAAGCCTCGTTCTTCATTCCTCTCTGATCAAGCTCTATTGCTCTGTCTAACAGATTTTTGAGCCCATGATCTAACCTATCGCTATCTGATCCAGCCATGTGAGTTCATGTGTACACAGTTTGTACGATGTTAAAGTTTCTGTGTCTTCCAGAACATACCTCTTTTGGGCGCGCTTAACGTATTCACAAGCTGCGAAAGTTTAAACGATAAGACCTCCACAATGATTTGAGCTCGTATAGGTGAACATTGTGGCATCAATTAGAAAAGCATTTTCATGGGGAAAGAAAAAACCCGACGTAGGTGAGATTTCCAGTCGTCTTCGAATTCTCAGTAAGCAACTTGCTCGACAACGAAATAAACTTGAGAAGGAAGCACGTGGCACAAAAGCAAGGGCAGTTCGTGCTAGAAAAGGCGGTCAGACAGAGGCCTTCAAAACATATGCCACAGAGATGTTACGCTTTCGAAAATATGCCCTGTCCGTTGACAAGTCCCGGCTCCAAATCCTGAAGATACTTGCTCATCTAAACAGAGCTCAAACATCTGCAAAGACATCTCTGGCACTTCAAGAAGTCGCTAAGATTTTGGGAATGCTTGGAGATTCAACTGATGCCTCCAAGGTCGTTGCCAATGTTGATGAGATTGCACGTCGGCTGGAAGAGTTTGAGATTGAGGCCAGTATATCCGATGAAGCACTTGATTCAACAATGGAAGTGTCTTCTGATGATCTTACTGCAGCGATGCATGAAATTGATGCAGAAGCAGGTCTTGCAGAGGCTACCGCTGCCAAGAAACCACTTAGTGATGTTGAATCATTAGAGGACGATATTAAATCACTTGAACGTGAATTAGGAATGTAAACAGACAAATTTCTACCAGAGTCTACCTCTGGTTTCCCTTGACTGTCGTTCAATCTCTCGTCTAGTATGGTATGAATCCCGCATTAGATCCTTATACCTTCGAATGAAATCTTCTGTTACAAGTCGTCCATCTCGCAAAAGGTGTACAGTTTCCCTAATCGCTCCATGAATTGATTCTGCATCTCTCTTGAGAACATCTAGAGAAGAGTCTGTTCGATATGGAGGTTCAAATCTTTCAGGTTGCTCACGTCGACCAATATCTTGTTCAAGCTCTCTTCTGAATGTATCTGGTGAAGTATACCCGCCACCCAATGGAACATCGTAAGGTTTAGATTGAGATGGAGCCCATGGTGAGCTCTGGAACGGCTCTTGATGTCTAGTCCTTGGTTCTTCATGCCTTGCATTAGTTGATAGGAGCGAGTAGACCATTTCCTCTATCTTGAGCCTAACATCACTGATACTGACTTCATTCTGTTCGAGCTTCCGAACCCTTTGCATATCAGTCTGGATGTATCTATCAAATTTACGAGCAATTTCGATATAGTCTGGTAGAACCTTCTTTGTCTGATCGGTACATGATATCTTGACGTCACCCTGCTTCAATTTGAGGACAATTCGCTTTCGGAATCGTCCATCTTCCTCGATAGACTTCAGATACACAAGTGGAAAATCAAAGATTGTTTCCATCTTTCTACGGACTCTTCCAATTTCTGCCACGAACATGAATCTCTTGTTTGTTATGTATAGGGTCCCAGATGCTTTGTCATTTTTGAGGAAATCACTCCCTGTTACTTTTACATCAGGGAGAGCACAAACTGGAAGTTCACCAACTGAGAGTTGACCATGTTCATAAAATTCTGCGAATTGATTCTTGTAGTAATCAAGACCATCTAATTGTCTACGAACTTCCTTGAGTGTGGCACGGAGTGGTTCAAGTGCTTCATCTACATTCTGCTTGTAGTAAATACCAAGTTCTGTAATTCTATTTGTAATTCCTTCGATGTATGGAAACTGTGATGGTTTCCAATGGTTATAGTCAATGAAGTTCTTTGTTTCTGCAGCCATTCTTCTTGCAACAATCTCTGCTTGACTACCAACTCGATTCTTGATTGCAGGAAGTTCATCTTGAATTCCCTCAATCTTTTCTTCAATCCATCTATAATGAAGGAAATTCGCCATTCTTAGTGATACCAATAGGCGCTTTGTAGTAACCATTTTGTTATTGAATTCTCTAAGTTTGGTATGACCATGCTGAATCGCCATTATTGCGTGGCGCATATCGAGAGCAAGAGCGCGTCTTTTGTCCTCAAGACCAGCAACTCTTGGAGAGTGACAACGGGAGCAAATGTCTATTGTTCTCTTACCTTTGCTCAAATCCTCTGACTCACATTCAGGACATATCTCAAATTTCTCACCAGGGATTGATTCTCCCAATGTGTGATGACAGTTTCCGCATATGGTGTACTCGTTTGATCTGTTACCAAGACAATCCGAACAAAGCACTTCACCACAGTCCTCACAAATGTGAGTAGCTCTATGGTTCTTGCAGGATTGACACTGTTCTGCTGACATATCTTCTGTCAAGTGAGTACCTCCGGTATTCTAGTTCTATCGAGGAGCTATCCAAGAATAACCTGTGTATTACCGTCAGTATATTCTCAACCGATGTCCAAGCCACATAAGTTAAAACAAGCAACTAAGGGCTGCAGTTTGAAAAGGAGATTCAAAATGGAAGACCTCGCAACGATAGCCATTGAGGCTGCGCTCAAAGTTGGTGCAAGTTTTGCAGATGTGCGAATTGAAAATACATCCACCACAATCATCGAAATCAACGATGGTGTTTCTAAGCAATCGATGGCATCTCGATTGAAAGGAGCTGGAATTCGCGCATTCATCGAAGGTGCTTGGGCATTTGCTCAGACGACCGATCTTACTCCAGCTGGAATGAGATCTACAGGTGAATCAGTGGCCAAGATGGCGTTGGCTACAAGAGAGAAAGTTGCTGAGAGATTTGAGATTGATGGCCCCACTTTTCAAGACCGTTTTGAATACAAGGTGAAGAAACCTTTCAGAAGTATCTCAATAGATGAGAAGATGTCCTTGGTCAAAATGATTGACGACCAATCACGTGATTTCGATAAGCGAATTGTATCCACCAGATCTATTTACGGGGATATGCATACAGAACTATACATAGCAAATTCTCTTGGAACGAATGTGTATGTCGAAAACTCAATTCCGCGTATCATTTCAGCTCCAACTGTAAAAGATGGAGCAAATCGTCAACGAATTGTAAAATCTTTGGGATTGCGAGGTGGTTATGAAGTAATGGATGCTGATGAAGCTCAGAATATAGGGAATGCTGCAGCTGAACTTGTTATTGAACTTCTATCCTCTGTTGCTGCGAAAGGAGGCTCCTATGATGTTGTTATGGACCCCATACTTAACGGTGTCATGATACATGAAGCCTTTGGACATGCTACAGAAGCAGATAACTGGCCATCTCACACAACTGTACTCGAAGATAAAGTTGGTAAAGAAGTCGGTCCAGAATACCTTAGCATTACTGACGATCCAACAATGGATGGAAAACGTGGGTCCTACGAATATGACTGGGAGGGTACAAAGACAAAGAAACGCACTCTGGTTAAAGATGGGATTCTTACAGAGCTCCTTCACACTCTTGAAACTTCCAGCCGTTTGGATATGGAACCAAATGGTGCAGCAAGAAGCCAATCTTTCATGCACGCTCCTCTATCAAGAATGTCTAATACATTCATGGAGCCTGGTGATTGGGACCTAGACGAACTCGTTCAAGATACAAAGAATGGAATTCTCCTTTGTAGTTTTAATTACGGATATACTCGTCCCTCGGTAGGTCAGTTCATGTTCCAAGCAAGTCATGGATACATCATTGAGAATGGCGAGAAAGGCCAGATGGTTCGTGATGTATCTCTCGCGGGAAATATTCTTGAGATTTTATCCAAAGTAGATGCTATTGGTAATGACTTCAAACTTGATGCAGGCTCTTGTGGTAAAGGCGGCCAAACTGTTCCAACAATGTCCGGTGGACCTCATGCACGTATTCTAGATGTGCCAATAGGAGGTATGTAACGTGAATGATTCACTACTCGAAATTGGCGAGAAAGCAATCAAACTTGCAGAGAAGATGGGATCTGAGCAAGCTGAGGTCTATGTGGCACAGAGTCGTGCATATGAGATCGAGGCTGAGAACAATGCTATCAAGGGAGCTAGTGAACAAATAGACGCAGGTATTGGTATACGCACAGTGATTGGTAAGAAAATTGGGTTTGCATACGTTACAACACTAGACGCTTCAGATATTGAGGAAGCAATTACCAATTCTCTAAATCTTGCAAAGGCTTCCTTTGAGGACCCTGACTTTGTAACACTACCCAGTTCAGTTGGGTCTTATCAAAAGGCTAAGAATATTTTCAATAAAGAGGTTGATGAGTTATCATCCGAGGAAGCCGCTTTACTTCTTATCCGTACAATCGATGCAACAAAGGAAAAACTCGAAGGGAAAGATTATGCTATCTCAGCTGCGATTCAGAGTTCTTCTAGCTCAAGTGCTATCGTGAATTCTCTTGGCATAGCAATGGCTGAAGCACGAACCTCGATCTCATTGTATGCTTACCCTGTCATTAAGGAAGGTGAAGATCAGACCGCTAGTTATGAATATCAGATTTCACGAGCCCTAAATGATATTGATCCTGAATACATAGGAACGAAAGCAGCTGAACTTGCTCTTGGTTTCTTGCGACCTCAGACAATCGAAGGCGGTGAGATGCCAGTAATCTTCGCACCTTTGGGTGCAAGTACAATTCTTGGAAGTGGATTTGCTGGAGCTGTGAATGCAGAAGAAGTTCAGATGGGTCGTTCGTATATTGCAGATGCATTTGGAGAAAACATTGCTTCTGAAGCCTTAGAAATTATTGATGATGGCACAATTCCCGGTGGATTAGGAACTAGAACCTTTGATGCTGAGGGATATAGGTCTCAAAGAACTCCTGTTATTGAATCTGGCGTTCTAAAGAACCTCCTCCACAATTCATACACTTCAAACAAGGACAAAGTTGACAACACAGGAAATGCTGCAAGACCTTCATATTCCGGATTACCAAGAATATCTACTTCCAACTTCATAGTTACTCCAGGAAAAGGAACTCTTGATGATTTCATTGCTGAGATGGATAAGGGCATAGTCTGTAGGAATACTGGCGACCGTCCCAATATGACAACTGGTGAACTTAGTGCAATGGTAATGGAAGGATACTACGTTGAGAATGGTGAAATTCAACATCCTCTCAAGAATACTCTCATTGGTATCAACATGAGAGATCTCCTCCAGAGAGTGAGTCAAGTCGGAAGTGATAGTCGAAAGACCTTCTCAATGGTTACACCCTCCTTTGTTATTGAAAGTGCAAACGTCACATCAGGTTAGGTCACATTCGATCAACAACTGGAATACCAAGTATCTGCAAACAATTTGTCATTGTAATCTTGAAAGCTTCAACAAGCACAAGTCTCGCTTCTCTCTCGTCAGGTTCTGCCTTAAGAACAGGGCATGAGTCATAGAACTTGCTAAAGAGCGTAGCAAGCCCGAATCCATAGGCTGTGATTCTATTAGAAATGAAACCCGTACCCCATACCTCTTTCTTCAGAGCTTTTGCAACATCAAGTATTTCATCTGGGAATTTTGAGATTGCCTTTACTAGCTCAAATTCAGCATCTGAAGCAAGTTTGCCCAAATCCACCTTACCCTTAGCATCACACTCAATTTTCTCAAGTATTCTTCGTGCTCGAGCAAGCGAATATTGCAAGTATGGAGCAGCATCACCATTGAAGTCAAGTGCTTGGTCCCAACGGAAAGTGATTTTCCTGTCTGGTGAAGCATTAAGCATGAAGTATCTTATGGCTCCAATAGCTACTTGATTGGCGACATTCTTCTTGAATTCATCACTCTCATCTGGATTTCGTTTGTCTACTTCAACCATGGCCATTTCAGTCGCCTTATCGATGACGTCATCAGTTGAGTAACCAATCCATGTTCCATGTCGTCCTGAGAAATCCTCGTCCTCAAGACCAACGAACTCGTAAGCTATATGGTGGGAATTTTCGCTTTCCTTCATGTATCCCATTAGATCTAGAACTGTGTATACCATCTTCTGTGGATGTGCCTGTCGTGAAGCAATCACATTCAATACAATGTCAAACTTACCTAGGTCGTCATCTTTTCCTTCAAGTGTTGTTCTCTTCACACTTTTTCCATTCGGTTGATCCTCGAATACTGCATAATGGAATGGATCCTTTACTAGACCAAACTTCCAAAGCTGCAAGGCAACATCTGCACCTGTGTATGTCCGAGTCCCATCTGACCTGAACAATATTTTGTGTGGATCTTTCATGTCTTTGAATTCATCAATCACTGAGAGATTGGCTACAATGCATCCGGCCTTATCACCATCTTCTGGTTTGAAAATATTTTCACACTGGAGAATCATGTTCTTCGCAAGACTGAGAAGGCCACTATGAGCTATTGCGCTCTCCCATACCTGATAATTATGGTATATTCCAAGTCTGTACGCAGTTTGGCATTGAGCCTCTACGCATCTTCTGACCATCTCACCACTGATTTTTGCATCATCACTCTGGAGATTCTCAAGATGTCTTGAAATCTCACGAACTTCTTTCTGAACCTCTTCTGAAGAGTCAAATGCTTCCTGGACCTCAACGTAAAGATGCCCGAGGTAATGGTCATACTTCTTCTTTCCCTCATCATCACTCATCTGTTTCAATTTCCAAACAAGCTGTGCGATCTGTAAACCAAGGTCATTGATGTAATCAAGCCGCACAACTTCGTAGCCTACGCTTTCCAATATATTAGAAAGAGTATCTCCTAGGATTGCATTTCTTGCATGTCCAATATGCCAAGGCTTGGAGGGGTTTACTGCTGGAAATTCTATCAACGCACGTTTACCTTTGAATTGTGAACTCTGACCATAGTTGTTCTCATTCTTTCTAACCGATGTTATCGTTCTATCTGTGAAGGATGCTCTTTCAAAGAATATATTGATGTACGGCCCCTTTGTTTCGACCTTGTTAATCAGTGGTTCTCGTTCAATAATCTTCTGAAGCTTTGGTAGCATCTCTGATGCGATAGCTGCTGGATTCTTCTTCAATTCTTTTGCTAGGGTAAAAGCAAGAGTAGATGATAGATCTCCCAAAGCAGAATCAGGAGGCACCTCAATTGAACCAAGAACAATTTCGTTCGTAGTTGCTGCTGCATCTGCCAGCATCTTCACTACTACTTCTTTTGCTGAATCCCATGGATTGACAATATTGTCTTTGGCCAATGCATGACTCTCCTCTATATACCACTCACATTCCTACGTCTTCATAAAGTAAACGCATGAACCTTCTCAATCACAAAAACGTAGACGATGGTCGAATTCTTTAACCACGATTTATAATGTGAATGAATTAATAAATTAGCATAAAGAGAGATGAATAGGCTCCTTATTTATTTAACAAATCATTTGAATAAACTGCACAATCCTTATAATCTTTTGCTATCTGCGCATTACTGTTAGTCCTCTTCGAGGATTATCGTCCGCTGCCACAACAACGTGTTCGCTCATACGCCTGGGAGACCACAAGCATTCGAAACACTGATAGCTCGAACCGTAGTCTTATCCCCATAGGACTACAGGGAGATGATTGGACTGGCCAGCAAACAATCAAAGACGAAACAAACCAAAGAGCGTATAGGTGCTACCGGCTACTGTTGTCCTGCTTGTTCTAGTGAAGATGTTTTTATTGACCACTCTCGTGGTGAGATCACATGTTCAACATGTGGAGTTGTACTTTCTGACCACTCTATCGACCAAGGTCCGGAATGGCGTGCCTTTACAGCCGATGAGCAAAATGCTCGTCAGCGTGTAGGAGGCCCAGCCGACTGGAGCAAATTCGATCAGGGTCTAACTACCATTATAGGTAGACAGAATGTCGACGCCTCTGGAAGAAAACTGACTTCTACAAGACGTGCACAGATACATCGCCTGCGCAAGTGGCAAATACGCACCAAAGTACACTCTTCGGATAAGCGCAACCTCGCGGTTGCAATGACCGAGCTCCATAGGATAAGTTCTCAGTTGAGTATCCCGTATTCAATCAGAGAAACATCCGCTGTAATCTACAGAAAAGCCCTCCGTAAAAGACTGACCCGCGGTCGGACAATACTCGGGATGATTGCTGCATCACTGTATCTAGCATGCCGAGTACACCAAGTACCACGACCTCTAGAGGAAGTATGTGATCAGATTCACATCACTCGAAAGGAACTGAGCCTTTGCGTTCGTTTAATCATTCGCCATCTCAACCTGAAGATTCCCTTTAGTTCACCAATCGATTTCATTCATCGGTTTGGAACAGAATTGGATCTTCCAGGTGAGGCAAAGAAAAAGGCGATTGATATCCTAATGTTAGCAAAGGAACAGAGGCTTACTATCGGGAAAGACCCCAAAGGAATGGCAGCTGCAGCAATCTATGTTGCTAGCATTCTTACTGGTTCCAGAAGGACCCAACTGGAGATTGCACGTACCGCTCGCGTGACGGAAGTTACCGTCCGAAACCGGTATAAGGAAATGGTGGAGAAGCTAGGTATATCCACAACTTGAATGAATGAAGGGGCAGGATTCATTTTCTGCCCTCTCCCCTATATTTCACAGATTCAATCCTACTCACTTGACTTAATCACTTACCTCTTCTCAGAAGGAAATCCTATTATTCGTAGATTCATAACTAGTAACTGTCAATGGAGGGATTTTTATGAAGCGTGGGAAGGAACTGGTCTTTGCTATTCTATTATTGATTGTCTTCAGTCTTAGTATTATTCAATCTGTAGATTCTCAGGGTCTTGAAACCGAAATATTAACACCCAATCTAACAGTTTCAGGAATCCTTAGCTCAACTCACCGTTCTGATTATTATCGGATTGCGATTTCACAACCAGGTGTGTACATAATAGAATTGAATTCAACAGGTAGCTCACTACTAGAAGCCTCGTTCAATCGATTTTCCTATGGATATCCCAGCACTGTCAGGAGATGTTATTCCAATACATCGTATTGTTTCACTATCATTGCATCAAGTCGGTATTATGGTTCCTTCTATCAACTAGATGTGTCCTTTGCTGAGAATTCGGT
>JABCSP010000016.1 GCA_018238825.1 Candidatus Thorarchaeota archaeon
AGTGTGATGTAGTTTTCATCTCCACGAATGGTTCACCAGTATCTCTCAGAGTCCATAATGACACAAACAACATGATTGAACTGCAAAACATAACAGATGTTCACACGAATTTCAAATTCAGTTCCACTTCTTCATTCACCTATTACGTGACTGTCACTCGGCAAACTCAGCAGACTGTCAACTTCAGTCTAATTCTGTTCTTATGGTTTCAAACTTCTTCTCAGCCTCAACCAACCAGCTACGAAGGTAGCGTTTACGTCAGTATACTAGCTGCAATCTTCATGGGGATTGGAATTAGTTGGTTCGCTCAGAAAGCAGCTAGACTTCATTCATTGGAAGGCATCTGGGTATGGAGGGGTAAGCAGTTTAGAAGTGATATTCTACCAATCCTCATAATGCTATTGATTCTTATGAGTGCTCTCAACCTCTATCCACTCATAGCCGGTCTTATTGATGGAGATTTTGAGAAGGTATATCACAAGGAGATCCTGAAAAGAGAGGAACATTCATTATTTCTTGACTCGGAAAATCCAGTTGCTTGGGTTAACATCACTATCCCCAATGTATACACTGGTCTAACTACAGATGATTTTATGCCCATTATACCTCCACCGATATACCTACGACTTTTTGATATCTCAACTAATGGAGAACCAATACTGGTCAATCGGACTTGGGAACATTTCATTCTTTATTGCGAGGTTGTTCAATATAACTGGTGGATTGAGATAAGTACATCCTCTGGAAATGTGTTAAGTCTTGAATTTGAGAGGATAGTGTCAGATGTTGAGCTTAGTTTCAGCGCTGAGATTTATCATTATACAGATAACCCCTTGATTAATCCTGTTTTTACCGTCAGCTCAGTCCTCTTAGGAGGTTTCTTTCTGGTTTTTTCGCTCTTGCTTACTCGACATCTTGGAATTGAAATACAATCTGCTTCAAATCAAAAGTAGTCAATCTTACTCTAGCTAACAGAGATACAATCGAATCACACTGGACAGACACTGGTGAGAGTGATAATGACCCCGCCGTGGCAAGTACTATGGAAAAACTATCTGTTGCTGGAAGTGATGTTTCAGCAATCAAACAGGAGAAAGAAACCAAGTCTTCAGGAGGGATATCATCCCGATGAGAGTTGACAAAGCCCAGACTAAACTTAGTTTGACATCTAAGTTCGATGGCGACATCAGGTCAGGGAAGGGTGAAGCACAGGAGTTTCTTGTAGTTGAGATTCATTCATCTCGAGGAATAGGTCAGTGAGCTACGTTCCGTGCAGTAGCAAATAGTCAATGAGTAATCCTTTTAACGAAATGGAGAAAAACCAAGCCGGAATCGGGACGTAGCTCAAAAGAGCGTCGTTTCGGCGGCCTCTGAGAAATCTGGCAGAGCAATGGACTGTAGTAGGCAACTGCTTCGGTCGTTGTCTGGAGATATCCATCGGTTGCCGGTTCAAATCCGGCCGTCCCGACCATTATCTAGTTATCTTTGATATTACAATTCTCTAAAACTAAGATACTTCCTCAATTCATTAACTATTGTAATTTATTATCGATATGTTGCTACTGGATATACAAACATCATAGAGTATCATATACGCACTACATATGCGCACCAAAAAATAAATGATGAAAGAACAATATCTAATCCGCGTTAGGATTTGATTAAGTTCATTCATATTACCCGAATCTAATTATTCGAGATTTCAACTATTAGCTTGCCTGTGTTAATGTTTCTGTGAAATACTTCACAATCACAATCTTCGCAAGCACCATCGAAATTATCATGTTTTTCACGACTATGACCACATGAACAAAGGTCTAAAGATCTAGTACTCATTTTTTCACCTCTCAAAATTTTCTGTAACGATAATAGAAGAATTACTTCTTCATTCAAGCTTCAATGTGTGCTTCCTTTTTGGATTTGGTTGGTGGCTGATTCTGCCAGCGCCTCTTCTTGTAACATTTCCAATATCCTATGAGGTCCATATCCACTATTCACACGGTTTCTTTTGTAATCAGTTTTAGAATTGATTTTCATATCTTCCATCTTCAATATCCTGCTATTATGAGAACAATATATCATACAGACTGGGGGTCTGTGATTTCTGAAAAGCAGATACTCCAAAATACCAGACAATAAGGTCTGATTGTGTTACATTTATAGTTAAACTGTCTCTTCTTTTCTCACTTTCTGCTGTTTCTTACTCTCTGGGATGCTTATAACCTTAAGCATTTATTTAAGGAATTACGACTAGATCCATCGGTTGCGGGTTCAAATCCGATTGTCCCAACCATTCATTTTTCAAAGATTATAGATGGCTAGTTTGCGCAAAAATATGAATATTTAATCGACAAATGCCGAATTTCGACAATCTAATAAGAGAACTTCCCAATAATAAAACGGGAAATAATACTCAATAGAATCACAACGATGAGCTATACCGCTTGGTCATTTTAGATAATGATGGTCGTATTTAGGGTGTATTTGTTCACCAAGATCTCAGGCTATGACCAAGTTCGCGAGTTGCCGATAGAGAGTGAGAATCATGTCATGGAGAGCATTAGAAAACCACACTATAGACTCAGCTAGGGTTGCAATAATAGGTGCTGGACACGCAGGTAGAGGAATTGCTGGTTATCTCTCCATACATGGATTTGATGTTTCTCTATATAATCGTACGATTGCTAATGTCCAGAGAATATCAAAAAGAGGAGGAATCAAGGTTCATGGTTTCTTTGAGACATTTGCAAATCTTTCACTGGTCACAGATGATATAGCCAAGGCTATTGAAGACCGTGACATAATTATCATCATAGTACCCGCTCAGGCACACACCTTTATTGCAAAGTCCATGGTCCCTCATCTAAAATCTGGGCAGACAATACTTCTAATGCCTGGTAGGACCGGCGGTGCACTCGAGTTTGCCAGATTCTTGAGATCACATTCCTATTCCGATGAAATTTTGTTGGGAGAGGCTCAAACATACAGTTTCGTATCAAGGATTACTGGACCAGATTCCGTGTTAATCTCCAAGGTTAAGAACAGTACAAAGGTGAGTGCTTTTCCAGCATCTCATAATCGCAGGTTCATGAGGAGTCTAAGGCGACTTCCAATTACATTCAATATGGCTGATGATGTCATGGAAACCAGCCTTGATAATGTCGGTGCGATGTTACATCCAACACCCACGATTCTCAGTGCAGGTTTATTGGAGTCAAAAGAGGGTGGATACAATCACTATCATGATGCTATTTCCAAATCAGTAGGACGACTAATAGAACGAATGGATGCTGAAAGAATTAGAGTATCTCGTGAATTTGTTTCTCAACCTTCATCTCTTCTGGAATGGTTGAGGAGCTCATATGATGCTGAGGGAACTACACTGTGTGAGTGTATTCAAAGTATTGACGCCTACGATAATGTAGGTAGCCCCTCAATATTGAATCATCGTTACGTATTGGAAGATGTACCCACTGGTCTAGTACCCATCTCCTATCTTGGAAGACTTGCTGGAGTTGAAACCCCTGCCATAGATGCTATGATTAACATGGCCTGTCAACTCTATAACTATGACTTCTGGAGTAGTGGAAGAACTCTTGGAAATCTGGGTCTTGAGGGATTGAACCCTAGTCAAGTACAGGAATATGTCAGAACTGGAGTCATACCCGAGAAATATCCAGAGCTTCATGATCATGAGCTACCTGACTTGTACGGATTGGAGGTAGATGAAATTTGAGAATCCTGGGAGCTGCAATAGGAAGTTGTGTTCATGTAGCTGGTGTTCTTAGATTTCTTACACTCGCAGAAGAAGAAGGGCATGAAACTATCTTTTTGGGAACAGCGGTTTCTATTGAAAAATTGATAGCGAAGGTGAAAGAACACAACCCTGATGTTATCGGTGTAAGCTATAGACTCACAGCGACCAGTGCGGTCAAACTTCTTGAGGACTTGAAGAACGCCGTGATAGAATCGGGTCTAGAGAGAAAACGATGGGTGCTTGGTTGCACAGCACCGATCAAACCCTTTGCAGAAAAAACTAGTCTTTTTGAAGAAATATTCACTGGTTTCTCGACTGATGAAGACTCGATTAGTTTTCTTCGTGGTCGAACACACATACCACCAGAAGAGAAGAATCCTCAAGATTTACTTACAAGAATGGTCCTCAAAAGTCCGATACCGCTTATTAGACACCATTTTGGCCTTCCATCAATCGAAGAAACCATAAATGGTGTCAAAAAAATTGCAGAGGCTGGAGTTTTAGATATTCTCTCCATTGGACCCGATCAGAACGCCCAAGAATCGTTCTTTAGTCCATCTGAGATGAATGTAAGCTTAGAGGGTGATGGAGGTGTCCCAATAAGGGAATCCAATGATTTACAGCGTATCTTTGAAGCCTCGCGAAGAGGTAACTATCCACTCATGAGATGTTATAGTGGCACTCGTAATTTGATATCTTGGGCACAGTTACTAAAGGAAACTTTGAACAACGCTTGGGGTGCAACTCCTCTGTTATGGTACAGCGAACTGGATGGAAGAAGTAAAAGATCCCTTGAGGAGGCAATCACTGAGAATCAAGAGAATCATCGATGGCACGCAAAACATAACATCCCTGTAGAGCTCAATGAGTCACATCATTGGAGTCTGAGAAGTGCACATGACACAATTGCAGTTGCAATGGCATATCTCTCAGCATACAACGCCAAGAAAGTCGGTGTGAGGCACTATATCGCACAATACATGCTAAACACCCCTCTGGGAACTTCTCCCAAAATGGACCTTGCCAAAATGCTGGCAAAAATCGAACTTATTGAGTCACTTCATGGACCCAACTTTGATTCTTTTAGGCAGATACGGCCTGGGCTTTTCTCTTATCCTCCTGACCTTGATTTGGCCAAGGGCCAACTAGCATCATCAATTTATACAGCTATGATGTTGAAACCACATATTGTACATGTCGTAGGTTTCTGTGAGGCTGATCATGCTGCAACTGCAAATGATATCATTGAGAGTTGCAAAATTTCACGACGGGTTATGCATGATTGTCTTCTTGGAACACTAAATCCTCTGGATGACAAAGAAGTATTGAACCGAAAGAATGAGCTAGTCCGAGAAGCTAAGGTGCTTATAGCAGCAATTCGTTTGTTGGGTGATGAATCCTCGAAAGATTCGCTTCTTGATCCTACTACATACGTACGCGCAGTAAAGAAGGGAGTCTTGGATGCACCCCATCTTAGAAACAATCCCATTGCTAGGGGGTTGCTCAGGACCAAGATGATTGACGGTGCGTGCTTAGCAATAGACCCCAGTTCTAGTACTCCCATTGATGAAATCACAAGACTAAGACAACTAGACCAGGCAATAGCCTCCGAATATCCTTTGAAACGACATCAGACAACTTCCTCTTAATTCAAAAACTCAGCAACATCATCTACAGATAATCTAGGCCTAGGTCCTAGTTTTGCATCTGACCATCCCACAGTTATTGTTGCAAGTAGTTTCCAAGGTTTCTTGAAGTAGTCCACAATGGCTTCGTATGTATAGAAAATATCCCCAATCCAGCATGTTCCAAGTCCAAGTGCATGAGCTTTCAATAATATACTTTGAATTGCTGCAGAAACACTGTGAACCTCAGTGGTCCATCCAAGCTCGTTCGTATTCCAAACCACAATGACCACCGGAGCTTCTTCCATCATTGTACAAGAACCATATGAGGAACCAACATCAATGGTCGATTTGTCAAGTTCACTTCTGTACATATCAGTAAACTTGTTCTTAGAATCACCAGTAAGTACAGTGAATCTCCATGACTGACTATTCTTAGCACTGGGTGCGAATGTTGCTGCTTCAATAATCTCTCTGATCAGGTTCTCTTTTACTTCATCACTCTTGTAAGTTCTAATACTTCTACGTCCTTTGATAACATCATCAATACTCAGCACATTATTCAACTCCTTCTGGAAGATGAATGAGGAAACTACACTCATCATCTCCTTTGAGCAATGATTTCACCATATCATATTCGAGTGGTTGATCAAGTGCAGCCTCCCACGGCATTTTGGTAAAGCCTCCACTGCAATGACAGAAATTCTCTGATACATCAACATCATCATTCAGAATGGATTCTCGAGCCCATGCACAGTGGCATGCATAGTACCTCTTCATTCTCTCGTCTTTTTCATCAAGATATTCCTGCACCATGAATGGAATCTTTGTGTGATAGATAGTGTTTCCTCTTCTTTCACCACTCAAAACATCAGGACGGCTCTTCACAAAGTCAACCACTTCAGCAGAAATGTATTGATTGTAGAATAATGAGCCATCATCCCTGTGTTTTTCCAGTTCCGCTATTGCACTTTCTCGTTTCCGTTTCAAATATTCATCAATACTACCTGCTTCAAGAAATTTCTCATGTTCTCCTTTCCTGAAGTCACGAGGCAATCCATGAGCAACATCAGCTAAGATTTTCTTACAAATAGCTGGATCGAGGGTCTTTTCCATCTTCTTTACAATCTCTCGAGTGACAGTTATTTTCTCTGTATCAGGAAGGCCCAATGGAGGTAAATCATCTTTTGATAGGATTGCATCACGTATTTCCTCACCTGCATGTTCACCAAGTCTTTCATGAAGCACATTCATTACTTCTGAACCATCGAATACACCAAGAACAGGTATGAATAAGCCCATGTTCTTTGTAAAGTATGCATACCGAGATAATGCTGCAAAATTAGGATAGGTATTGATTCTCTCTTCAATCAGAACCTTCGAGAATATCTCAAACTCTTCCCCGGTTGCAGTTTCGAGGGTTTTTCCAAACGGTCTGAGGAGCTCCTCAAATTTCTTCACCATCTCTGTATTTTCGATTACCTCCTCTTCAGGAATAGGTTGGTCCCTATCTGTAAGGTACTTTCGAAATCCTTCCTCGTCCATTTTTTTCACACTCATACAACCATTCCCTCTGTCGTATATCAAGCGAGGGAAGAACGCAAGTTTAAGATGTTCACTCGGAAGTTGCGAGAAAACTCGATACTCAATTTGGCGCCTATTATAGAGTAATACAGGCGCTTTAGTACCTTAAACAGGAACAAGACTTTGGCGGATAGTCGTATGAAGCAAATAGAGGCCAAGATTAAGAATGCATTAGAGAACAAGGGTATCAAGTGTCAATCAGTTTTTGCTCTAAGTGACCCTGATGACACCAGAGTTCTTCTTGCATTCAATTCTAAAGATAATAGAAGACTTTCAATCAGGAAAATTGAGAACGCATTGACATCACTCAATGTTGGTGATTTTAAGGTTCCACGAGAATTCCAACGACTGAGTTCTGCTTTCTTACATCTTGAAGTGACTCTAGGAGCAAGAACTGAAACACCAATCACGACTGGTGCGGCTTAGTAGCATTTCTTATTTGTATCTTTGATATGAATACAGAACATGGATCTCGATCTAAAACCAGTTTCAAGTTATATTCACGGATCACTTTTACTTGTGGATGGCGGTCTCTATCAAGGAATGATGTAAAAATCAACTCAGAGTCGTAAATCAGTGGGATCCAATCCACCACTCCTGATAAGAGCGATTCTTGCATAATCCCGAACTTCTTCATCTTCATCATCCAGAAGTTCTTTCAGACTTGGAACTGCAGGCGGATATGGAGAAACACCCAAAGCCCAAGCAGCTATTCGTTTGACTTGAATATCCGGTGAACCAAGTAGTTCCACTATTGCTCTGAGAATGACCTCGGATTTTCTTTCAATTACCAAACGAGTCATCCTCACCTGTTCTTCTGGCATACTTGTATGAATTGCATCTGCTAATCCCTGCAGAGCACGAGTATCATCCATGTCACGAAGTCCACGAATAGCCCAATCTCTAACACTTTCATCGTCATCATCTAATGCTGCAAATAGACAGTTGATAGTGTCAGAAGAGCCAATATTGCTCAGTGCCCAAGCTCCCGATCGTCGTATCTCAACATCAGGGTCTCCTAATAGCGCACATAGTGTTCCCAAAATCTTATCGTTTA
Organism: Candidatus Thorarchaeota archaeon; assembly: GCA_018238825.1. Lineage (GTDB taxonomy): Archaea > Asgardarchaeota > Thorarchaeia > Thorarchaeales > Thorarchaeaceae > SMTZ1-45. The sequence goes on from JABCSP010000016.1 coordinate 8,024, forward strand.
CAATTTTAGTGAGAGCAAAAATGGCTTCTTTACGAAGGTCAGTACTTTCCGAACTGTTCCTGGTAATCTTAACAATGTGTCCACTGTAATAATCAGGATCTGTGCTTCCTAAGATATGAAGTGCCCATTTTCTTGCCTCGAACGCCTCCTTAGGATTAGAAAGAATTTCAACTACACACAAATTCAAAGAATCTACTCTAGTTCTATAAGCAGCTTGCAACCCTCGTTTCCTAATCTGGATATCATCATCCATGATAGCTTGTTCAATAATCTGGACCATGAGAGTTCCATTTAGAAGATCTACAAGATCAAGCAGAGGATGTTTCAGATTAGATTGTGTTGAGAATGCAACGTTTAGGATTTGTTCAAATTCATTGGGATGATTGTGGATATATTCTACTATCTCACTTGTTCTCTCTGGAGTGGTTCCCTTCAGCAAGAGTTCTGATAGTTCTGTCACAAGATAAGCACCTTACTTTTTCATTGATACATCTTCCCGTGAAGGTAGAATTCAATATATTCTGAATGCTTTAGCATGAGGCATCCTAAACCATTCCATATCTGATTTGTATCTACGTACTGTAAAATGAGATCCCATCTGGAGAGCTATGACATTCGGTATGGTCTGTGCAAGTGCAGTCTTGAAACAGAATCCTTCAGGTACATGAACATGATGGGCTCGCATATTCAGAACTTCTGTTAGTACTTTCATATACCGTTTATCATCAGACCCTTCTTTTCCTGAGATAAGCAAGGCTTAATCTTCATCATTTATGGATAGGTTCTGATGATGACAGAAATCTTCCCGTAAGGCTGCAAACCCTTTGACAACCGCAAACTCGTTGAATTTCATCATTCCAATCTGCGCCGCAACATGATTTGGACCGTCTGAGATTATGTATAGAGGTGGTCCAGGAACCACAAGCTTAGCAATAACTTTTCCTTCATGTTCTGCCCATTCAATCATTTTCTTTCCTATTTTGATGAGTTGTTTTACATCACTTTGAAGATTTGTCTGCAGTTTACTTTCCATTTCAGACGCAATAGCAAGTAGATATGCCATTGCAGTTGTAGTTGGTGAAGCTGGACTCACATTGTACGAATCTACATTAGATTTAGTTACCCACAGATTGGAAGTTTCTTCTGATGCTTTTCCATCTGAATCATCTGTCAATACAATAGTTTCAGCACCTTTAGCTCTAGCTTTTTGGAGCGCATCAAGTGTAGAGAAACTTCTACCAGATGCTGTAACTCCAATTACTACTGTTTCAGAATCCATTGGAAAATGCATAATTTCAGGTGGTGATAATGAGATTGCATTCAATCCGATAGAACGGAATATCCATTTTCCATACTCGGATACAGCGTATGAATCTCCCGCACCAATCAGTACAATTCGTTGTTTTGTTGTAATATCTGATATATTCTGCAAATCAACGGAGCTGATGGTGTCTGCGATAGACCTCTCTTGGGCCTTTATCACATCATAGCATGAATCTAGGAACTCAGTCATTGTATCACAACTTAGAGCATTCTATCGAATACATACATCTTATTCTTCTATTTAATGAATGTGCCAAAAAAAGTGGCGCCCCCGCCGGGATTTGAACCCGGATCAACTTAATGAATTAATAGATAATTCAATCAATCGTTCTTCATAGAATATTCTTAGCGCATCTATTTCATTATTTGAAAGGAGATTCCATTTGATAGCATTACTAATGATTACTGAAGCAACATCTTTCCAGTAAACAGTATGTGCTGCTTCAAAATATGTATCAAGTGAGGATGCTTGGTGTGGAATATCGTGCTTCAAGTGTTTCAAATTCTCATAGTCTTTCATTTTGTAGAAATATAATCTTCCTCTATTATTAAGACGCTCTGGAACACAGAGAAGGAATACGACTTTCTTTGTATCTTTCGCCTTTTTGGCGGCTTCGATTGCAACATCAATTGTTCGAGCTATTTGATTTCGAATGCAATTGTATCTTTTTTCCGTATCAATATCTGATACAAACTTCGCTTCAATAGGAATAATCAAATTATCTGATTCAATGAAAATGTCGATATTAGTAGCACCTTCAAGTCGTTTTCCTTTTTGTCGATGCCTTTCTATTTCTCTACGAATGTATTGCACAGGGTGCTCATAGGGTATCGAATCCAAGTAATTTGTCGAACTGAAACGCCTTTTTTCTATAACTATATCCACCAAAGAAGTGATTGCATTCGGTCCTATTAGCGGCTCAAGAAGCTCATTAATCGTCATAATTCGTAATTCTTCATTCATTCGAAAGAGAGGTGCAAATGTATACCAAGTTAGCATTCCTTCAGCTTTGTCATATTGGTTCAATTTTGAATCTAGTGATCCTGAGTTTCTAGCAAGTTCTGCATTTTTAACCCAGTCTTCAAAGTCCCTTTTTTGCTTTTTAGGACACGCGCCTTTCAAAACTAATTCATCAAGTTCTTGTTGGAATAGAAGCTTCAATTTAATCACACATATCGCTGGCGCGATAGGTTATGAATTTGATTCTAAGAAGAAAAGGATGGCGCCCCCGCCGGGATTTGAACCCGGATCTCAAGAGATCGGCTCCAAGGTGTCAACCACATTAGATTGACAGTCTTGAATGCTAACCGGATACTGCAGACTATCTACAGTATTAACCGGACTACACTACAGGGGCCAGTTGACTGCGTCAAATCTGTTTTTCTATTAAAGTTGTCGTTCGGTATTGATGTCAAAGTTGTCTACCTGATTATCATTTGCATCTGGAAAAGAATCTTGGATTATACAACTGGAAAACAGAGTAACTTATTAGCTTCCAAAGCATACTATAGACTGGCTCACACAGCCAAACCCCCTAGATGAGATGCCATTTAGTTGTTTTATCCAAATCCTTTTATGGCTACAGAATTCCCCGTCCTCTGCTCAGACAGAACTGCTTCCCACTCATGCATGACTAAAAGTAACAAGTATGTGATTTTGTGTCATGTAAGAGGTCATTGACGGTCGTAGACTAGAATCCGTCTGGACATCAGGGGCTCGTGGCGCAGATAGGTAGCGCAGCAGGCTTTTAACCTGATGAACAGGAGAGTCATCTCTTGCTTCGGGGACTGGCCGTGGGTTCAAATCCCACCGAGCCCGCCACTGATCTTGGTATGGGTGTGGGTCAATGGTAGATTTGTCAGAGTAAAAACAACGGGGCGGCTATTGCAGCAAATGTGTGAGCTCGGATTTCTGAGTTCTAAGCGTTGGGAAGCGTACATGCAAGCAGTAGTTCCCCCGTCCTCCACGTTCACGGTGTGATCTTTCATGGCGTCGGGTAGCACAGACAGAGACAAGTATTGGCCTGTTATAGAGGCGTTCTTTGACCATTACGGACTAGTAGGCCAGCATCTTGACTCGTTTAATCGGTTTATACGAGAGGAGCTCCAGCAAGTAGTAGACAGTGTCGGAAAGCTGACTCCTAAGATTGAGGGATATGTTGTCGAGCTAGGCGACATTGAAATTGGAAAGCCCACAATCCGAGAAGCAGATGGGAGCGAGCATGGTCTAAACCCCAACGAGGCTAGGATTAGAAATCTTACCTATGCCAGCAAGCTCTTTCTTCATATGACTCCTGTTCGAAAAGAGGGATCAGTATCAACAAGACTTGAGACCCTTAAAGTCTACGTTGGCAACATGCCAATTATGCTTCGCAGCGAACAATGTCATCTCTTTGGTAAATCAGCTGAAGAATTGATTGCCCTTGGCGAAGATCCAAAAGACCCTGGTGGTTACTTCATTATCAATGGCTCAGAGCGAGTTTTAGTCACACAAGAAGATTTGGCGCCAAATCGAATTCTTATTGAAGAGGCTAGCAAGAGCTCAAGCTTCACCCATATAGCCAAAGTATTTTCCACTTCAAGAGGCTTCAGAGCCCCTGTTACTATTGAGCGAAAAAGAACTGGTGAACTGAGAGTTTCATTTCCATCAGTTCCTGGAAAAATTCCTCTAGCAATTCTCATGAAAGCACTGGGACTTGAGTCAGACCGAGAGATAGTTGATGTTATTTCAGATGATGACGAACTCCGAAATGAACTGATTGTTACTATTGAACAGTCAGCACCAATCAATATTCTCAAGGACGATGAAGAAGGGGGTTCAACAAGAGAAAATGCTCTTGATTTCATAGGAAAACGTGTTGCAGTTGGTCAGACTAAGGAGTACAGACTGGCAAGAGCTATGAAAGTACTTGACCGCTATCTGCTACCTCATATTGGAACTGAAGATGATACCCGTCTTCACAAGGCATACTACCTAGGTCAGATGGTTGAACGATTACTTGAACTCGTTCTTAACAAACGAACTCCTGATGACAAGGATCACTATGCAAACAAACGACTGAAACTATCAGGTGACCTGCTAATGTCCCTGTTCAGAGTCGCACTTTATTCTCTAACACGTGATATCAAGTATCAACTTGAACGTACTGCAGTACGAGGTCGAAAACCTAACATTCGAACCGCAGTTCGAGCAGATGTAATCACACAACGATTGAAACATGCCTTAGCCACTGGTAATTGGGTTGGAGGCAAAGCTGGAGTTTCACAGTTACTTGATCGTACAAATTACATTTCATCACTTTCACACCTCAGAAGAGTAGTTTCCCCCCTCTCACGTTCACAACCACACTTTGAGGCACGAGACCTGCATTCTACACACTGGGGCAAAATCTGTCCAAACGAAACCCCTGAAGGACCAAATTGTGGGCTAGTCAAGAACCTCGCCATGAGTGCATACATCTCTGTAGGAACCGATGAAGAGGCTATTGAACGTATAATGCTCAAATCTGAAGTTGAACCAATTGAAAAATTACTTGGTAAACGTGGTCGGAAGGGCGCAGATGTCTTTCTCAATGGAAGACTGGTCGGAATTCATAATGCACCCCAAGTGTTAGTAAAGACACTGAAACAGAAACGACGAGCTGGTGAAATCAATCATCAAACAAATATTGCATATTACGAAGATACCCATGAAGTGCAAGTAAATTGTGATGCGGGTAGGGTCAGAAGACCAGTAATTATCACTGAGAAAGATAAGAGCCGCCTTACTGATGAGCATCTTCGGATGGTTATCGATGGTGAATGGGGTTTCCAAGATCTACTCAGAAACGGAATTGTTGAGTTTATTGATGCAGAAGAAGAAGAGAATGCCCTCATAGCAATGTACCCTTCAGAGATGATAGCCAATACAACTCACCTTGAGATTGTTCCATCTACTATCCTTGGTATATCTGCTGCATTGATACCATTCCCAGAGAGGAATCAGTCACCACGTAATGTGTACATGGCTGGTATGGCTAAGCAATCTGTAGGGGTTCCAGCATCTAATTTCAGATTCCGTGCAGATACACGTTCCCACTTCTTCCATTATCCACAGGTCCCAATGGTAAAGACTCGTGCAATGGACTCTATTGGTTACGAGGAACGTCCAGCCGGACAGAATTTTGTTGTTGCAATCATATCCTTTGAGGGTTATAATATAGAAGACGCGCTTATTATGAACAAAGCTTCAATTGAGCGTGGACTTGGTAGAAGCACATTTGCTCGTGTTTACGAGAGCGAAGAGCGAAAATATCCTGGTGGTCAGGAAGATCGCTTTGAGATTCCAGATCGCAGTGTTAGAGGTTACAGAGCCTCAGAATCTTACAGAAATCTCGGTGAAGACGGTATAATCGAAACTGAAGTAGAAGTATTGGGTGGTGACGTACTCATTGGTAGAACTTCTCCACCAAGATTCTTAGAAGAATACTCTGAATTCGAGATTGCTTCGCCAAACCGTCGTGAAACCTCAGTAGCTGTGCGTCATGGTGAAGCTGGCGTTGTAGACAGTGTTATCCTGACTGAAACCATTGATGGCAATCGCTTAGTCAAAGTAAAAGTACGCGACCTCAGAGTACCTGAACTTGGTGATAAATATGCATCACGTCACGGTCAAAAAGGAGTAATAGGATACATTGTTCCACAACAGGACCTACCATTCACTGAGGATGGTATAGTCCCAGACTTGCTGGTCAATCCTCATGCTATCCCAAGTCGAATGACCATTGGTCAGATTTTGGAGATGGTTGCTGGAAAGGCGGGATGCGCTGCTGGCAAACAACAAGATGCAACACCTTTCTGTGGAGTCACTGAAGAAGAACTCTTTGAAACACTACGAAAGCATGGACTCAAGCACAATGGTCGTGAAACCATGTATTCTGGTATCACAGGAGAGCGGCTCAAAGTGGACATATTCATAGGCGTTATCTTCTACCAGAAGCTACACCACATGGTTGCAGACAAGATTCACGCTCGAGCCAGAGGCCCAGTCCAGATTTTGACACGTCAACCCACAGAGGGTCGTGCACGAGAAGGTGGTCTACGATTCGGAGAGATGGAGCGCGATGTGCTCATTGGTCACGGTGCTGCAATCCTTCTAAAAGGTCGACTTCTAGACGAGTCTGATAAGAGTAACATGCTTGTCTGTGAAGATTGTGGTCTAATTGGTGTATACGACCGTAACAAGGACCAATACTACTGCCCAATCTGTGGTACAAATGCCAAGATTAGCAGTTTAGTGGTATCTTATGCATTCAAACTACTCATACAAGAAATGATGTCACTTGGCCTGGCCACCAGGCTTAGACTCAAGGAGATGATCTAAATGATCTCTGGTCTTACTACAAAAAAGATTGACTCAATTGAATTTGGACTATTGTCCCCCGAGGACATCCGTAAGATGTCTATTGCACAGATAGTGGTAGCTGATACCTATGACGAAGATACTGCATGTATAGTAGGTGTTCAGAGAATAAGAGAACTTGGTACACAGATGACACTGAGAACTTGATAGATAGACTGGGTTTGGGTGCGGGAGTTACGCTTTCGCATCCCTTCACATTTTCATTCTGTTTTTTATCCAATCTTCACGAGTGTCCAACCAGTTCTTCGAATTCCTTTCCTGTTATCCCTCAAAGATTTAGCTGGTTTTACGAGTAGTGTATATCTCTATCAATTCTGAGTTGTGGTTTAAGAACCGTGGCACTCACTAATCTACATGAAGTTTCGAGGGGAGTTATGCTGAATACAGATTGATGGATTTACAACCACATTATTTCACTTCGCTTTCTCACCAAGTGAACTCTTGGTTCGGTGTTCCCATATGACGGAGAGAACAAGCATTACAACACCAACTCCAGCCAGTAGTACACCTCCACTGATCACCCTTGTTTGTATCCCACTAGCTGATAGTTCCACCCATATTATCTGCAGCTCTGTTGATTCAGTTGTGAACAATAATGCATATATTCCAGGAGCGGGGATATACAGGTTCTCTTGCAGAGATGATATATTCTCAAAGCTGGAAATAGGTGTAATCGGAGTTGCTGTTTTATTTTCAAACATGGTTCTATTGGCATCCTGCCAGTTCATGAAATAGACATTGAACGTTCCGATGCTATGAGAATCTAAAGTTACATTTACATGAACATCCTGACCAATCTCAAAAAGATAGACAAACGGATCATTCGCTTCAATAACTTCCAGAGTCCTCTTGTCGTATGCATAACTTCCAAGACTAGAAAGGAGTATAGCAACAATACCAAGAAATATCAATAATCTACCAGCTCTCTTCATTGTATCAACCTCCAATCTCTGAACGAGTAAATAACCACAGAGTGATTGCCAGTAAGACCAAGGATATCATCAGAGAGATACCAAATCCAATCTGAAGATCAATTAGCTGGGTTAGTTCAGTGTCCAGCATCATGTTGGGAGAGAGATTTGCTAAGTATATGTAAGCTGCATCAAATGGATGCAATGCAACTCTGACAATATTGGGGATAACAGGATTACTCAGCAGAAGCGGAGTTACAAACCCAAATGCAAGTCCAAAGATTGCTGTTGCAGATACCTTCTGTGTAATAACAGCAACCAGCATTGAAAGGGTTGCAAATAAGAGAATAGATATCCATACCCCCAACAACATGATAGACACATGACCAAAGAGTGGTGCTTGTGGAATGACAAAGAGAATAGCAAATAGATATGTAGATGTCATCAAACCTGCAGGAATGATAACAACACAAATGATTTTCATCAGGAGGACAGTCACTCGTTCTACAGGATAGGTTAGAAGTGTTTGAATGTATCCATCTTCAAAGGATTTCGCAGCAGTAAAAGAAACTAGTACTGCTACTATAATTGATAACCATTGTGTAAATCCAAACATGCACGTCCCAAGATGCTTTCCTGAAAATCCAAATTCTGCAAAGATAAAGTACTCAAGTGCATCTGGCCTGAACGAAACCGCCGACCATATGGCTACTGCTGCCGAAATCGGAGTCAGAAAAATCAATGCAGCAAGACCTTCTATGACTGGAAATCGATAAGACATTCTCATCTCAATCTGGAATTGTGCCATCAACTGTGCGAGTTTTTGTCTCATTGGATGACCTCCCTGAATGCATCCTCCAATGTTGCAGTTTTTTCAAGTCGATGAATCTGTACCTTGCAGGATTCAGCCTCCTGACGAACTTGAAGTTCAATCGAATCTATACTCTCCTCATATCGAAGAGAGAAAATGTTGGGCCCAAGTACTCGTATATCCTCTATTCCAACTATTCCATCCAGTTGTTGTGACAAGGTGTGAGCATCAGAACAACGAATTCTGTACCGATCCATTGCATACTTCTCGATGATATCGTTGGTTGTTCCTTGAACCACAGTCTTCCCCCTATTCATAAATGCTACATGTGTACAGACTCGTTCAAGTTCTGATAAAATGTGTGAAGCGATGATGATCGACACTCGAGATTTGTGATACAGATGTGAGAGAAGATCCAGCATCTGTTCGCGTCCGGATACATCTAGATTTGAAGTTGGTTCATCGAGAATTATCAATTCAGGATTCCCTGCAAATGCTAAAGCAATTCCCAATCGTTGACGCATTCCAGCAGACAAGTGTCCAATCTGTCTATTTGTAGCATCCTGAAGACCTACAAGCTCTAGTAGCTCATCAGGGTCGGTATTACTTCCATAAATCTTGATAACCTGAGAAAGATATTCTCTTGCACCCATAGCCTTTGGAAGGGTTGGATTCTCAAGAAGAACACCAATCCGTTCTCGGATATTCTTGGACTGACTGATATCCATATCTAGCACTCTTGCAGATCCTGAACTGGGTTGTATCAATCCAAGCAATATACGAAGCAAAGTTGTTTTTCCTGCACCATTAGGTCCGATAATGCCAAAAAGTCCAGGTTCTATCTTGAGCTGAAATTCATCTAATGCTTGAACAGGTCCAAAATTCTTGGATATCTTGTCTACCTCAACGATGAATCTGTGTGTCATAAATGCACCTCATCGCCTTGAATAATACCACCACGAATAGTATTTCAAAGAATACACAATTCAGTATCTGGTTCTTGCTTATTATTGTTTCCGTGAGTAGATAGTGCAAGAAAGATGAGAGTGATTGAAAAGAGTGATTATGACTATCATCTGAAGAAAGTAATAGATTCCACCGAAATGTCGATCACTATTTGATTAGTAAATAATGAAATGTTTTTTATATTCTGGAAATTTTCTGAAAGAGCCTTGATTGTAGCAATTCTGTTCTTTTCATTTTTTATCTTGAGCTAGAATTAACCAGTATTCTTTATCTAGGAGAGATTAATCATCATGATATCGTTTACGGTATGTCTAGAATCTGTACGGAGTGAAAAGATACATAGTAATGCATCGACCTCTTTGACATTTTCTTCCTTTGCAATCGATTTGATACTGGTTCTCAATTCAATCGGCAAAGAAATATCTCTGTCAATTCTGAGTGTTTGATTTAAATAACTCAGTACACACTAATCTACATGAAGTATTGAGGGGGTCATGCTGATTGCAACACGACAAACTTCTCATTCGAAATCCCAAGTTTTCTGATGATGAATTGGAGGTAGAAGAGTAAAAGGAGGATCTGCTTAGCATGAGAGAAATCGATGAATTCCCAGATGAAGAAAGCCACATTGAGGATAGAAGGACAAGAATCAAAGACTACAAGGATCATTCGCTGACTGTTGAAGAACGTGATGATATCATTCGCAAATACAATGCTGAACTTTCCATCATCTCACTAACTACAGATGTGTCTGATAAATCAGGACAATCAGATAAGAGTAGTGTTATCTCAGGAGATTCCAGTGACATTAGCAAAGAAACTGCTTTACAAGAAATGGTACGTTTCGACTTTCTGATAAAATCCAGTTGGTTATCAGGTGAACCAAT
>JABCSP010000159.1 GCA_018238825.1 Candidatus Thorarchaeota archaeon
ACTTGATTATTCGGTATTATAAACTCATTTCCATTAAGTGTGATGCGAGGTGATTTTCGCACAGATGGATTTGGAATATGTCGACCTACAGTAGGTGGTACGGATTCTACTAGCTCACTGATCTCGCTGTTTCAACGACTTGAACGCCCCGATATCAGAGCTTGGCTGTTGGGCGGGTGTGTAATATCCTGGTTCAATATTATTGATATTGTTGAATTACATGAAGCTACTGGAGTACCCGTTGTCTGTGTCACATACAATCCATCGGAAGGAATTGAGAAATATTTGAAGGAATACTTCCCTATTGATTGGAAACAACGATTACAGATAATAGAACGCGGTGGTACAAGAATGGAAGTGACTCTCGGAACCGGTCACACAATCTATCTCACAGTTTCAGGACTTAGTAAAACAAGAGCAAAACAACTAGTTGACAAGTTCACTTTAGATGGTAGAGTTCCAGAACCAATCCGAGTAGCACAAATTCAAGCGGCAGGTATTCATCGCGACCTTGACCAAATTGATCGGAAGTGATTGTTATGATGTCAACAACTCTATTTTAGAATAATGCCTTGAGCTCTGGCTTTCTGTTGATGCTCATGGAATAATGTATTGTAAATTTCAGTCACAATCTCAATTGCTACGGAATCGATTAGAGCGCGACTACTTATGAAGAATTGATGAAGTGATTGTGGTGATGCACCTGATTCCTCTAAACTTCTAGCATGCACAAGCATGTCTATAATATCTGCTCCCTTCACTACTCTCGCTTCTAAAGACTTACCAAGATTGAATTCATCCCAGATATTAAGTAGGTTCTCAAAAGAATTTTCCAGTGGCTCAAAAATACTTTTGATAGCGTGCTTTTCCGCGAGTTCTTTTGCCCTCACCTGTTGTTTGTCTTCTACAAAGGCCTTGGTTCTTGCAATATCTCCAGTAATTGATTCAGGTAGATCGTGGAGTGCAGCCATAAGAACTACTGTTTCTAAATTGATATCAGTTCCATTGGATATCAATTGCTGGGCAATAATGATTGCTGATAGGATTGAACCATAGCTATGCTCTGCAACTGATTCTATTCGCTCTGATTCAATACCTGCCAAAAGCCATCCTGCACGATCAATGCTCTTGAGCGATTCACCACGTCGTATCAGTTCAATTAACAATTCAGCTTGAATCACACAAATTATCTCCTAAAATAATGATAGAAAAAAAGAAAGTGTTGGGGGCGATATGCCCCCTAACAGATCACAGATTATGGATAAGTTGCATCTACAGTTATCACGCCGTTAATGATATCTTGTCTAATGGACTCGACAATAGAAAATATCCACAAAGGAGTCCACTCAGGGTTGATGAATGTTGAATTAGTCAAGATGACTCCCGGAATATCAGTGTCTTCTCCACATGCCCTAAGATCATAGACATCTGTATCTGCCTCAAATCTGTCCCATAATGTAGCATTAATAGCTTGATAGACTGCGTGGTCTGATCTGGGTACAATGCTAGCAATAATCCAAGAATGTCCAATTCTTGTTTCAATGTTTGGCAAACCATAATAATCTTGGTCACCTTCCGCTGCAATGACCAATGGTTGTCTTGTACTGTTCCATGTTGAGTTAGCTAGAATCATTGCACTTCTGATACCTGGCATACTAGCACGTACGGGAGTGAATAGTATTGTTGCATCACTTGCATCGAACATGTTAGTTGCAATAGACTCGGCTGTTGTTGAGTCATTGTATGAACCAACGTACTGCTCTGGAAGGAGTGTAACGGTTAGATTGAGGGTATCATTGGCATAGTCAAAGCCATGTTTAAAACCTGCAATCATTGCGGCTACCGTTGGGTCTGTTTCTATGGAACCAATAATACCAACGATACCTGTTCCAGTTCTGTTTGCATCTCCAATGCTTGCATATGCTGCTAGAACACCCGCAAGGTATGCCGCTTCATGTTGTAGGAATGTTGCAGAAATAATATTATCTGCAATTATTTCTCCTCCAATGAACACATACTTTTGATTAAGGTGATTTGCTGCGACTGTCTGCAGTTCATTAGAAAGTTCTCCTCCTATAACGACTATCAGGTCATATTCACCTGACGCTGATATTTCTTCTAGGATTACTGCCGCGTTATCTTCATCCGTGGCTATGATACGTGTATAATCAACTACAATGTCGCCAGCTAGATTATCAAGACCTGTATCCACCTGATCTGCCATGGAAAGATCTCCAAATCCTGGTTCATTCACGACGACTGCTACTTTTGCGGGAACGTAGGGGTTAGACATAAAGATGAATCCACCTACAGCTGAAAACACGAGTACTACGATAATAACTGATGTTATGATACTGGACCTTGAGCTCAAAATGGATGCCTCCATTGGTCGTTAACCTTCAATGCTTAGGAGCGTTAATATATACATTCCGCTCCGAAACTTAACGACTTCTAACTAATGATATTCATCTATTTTTCACTTCGAAACAAAGAGCATCAGTTATAAATGCGGATGACTGTCGCTTCTAATAGATTGAGTTAACTGGTGGTCAGAATGCCTGGCGATACACTTGGTGAGGTTGCGAGTCTTCTCGAAGAAACTCTTAAGGTACATAGATCTGTGAAACAGGTTGTACTATGTACAAAAGAGGGTGTGGTCGTAGCTGCTATGTCCAGAGAGGGTGAGGCAGATTCCAAGACTCTCGCAACAGTTTCAGCTGCTCTAATTTGGGGGGGTTCTTCAGTTCTGACTCATATGAAAGAAGATCTTCCCACACACCTAGTCCATACAACAAGTATTGAACGGGTCCTTACTATTGTGCAACCACACTATCAACTTGTCGTTGTCCTTACGCGAGCTGATGATGCTGGTTTGAATCTGAGCCAACTCGTATCATCTTTCCAATCATTAGCCACACGAATGGAATTGGTTATGGGCTCAACAAGAGACTTTGGTAAACAAACAATACTGGGAAGAATCGTTGAACAGATTCCCGAAGTAACTCAAGCGATTTTGTTGACGGTAGAAGGTCTCCCTTTGGGTTCTGTTGGTTTTGGTGAGGAGATTGAAGTTTCAGGAATTATTGGTTCGCTCTATGCAAACGGGCTTACTTACTCTGATGTGACTCATACAATTTCTGTTGATACCAAATCTGTGAAATTGATAATCACGAGAGTAGATGAAGCAAGAATTCTTGCAGTTGTATGTCGGGGACCGGACTCAGATGACATTGCCCAAAGGGTTCGTCTAGTTTTGGATACTAGTGTAGGTTAATTTCTCTGCAAAAAATTCAGCTAGCGAAAATAGTTTTTATCTGCCGCCTGCTTCAGCAGTTTCAGGATCAATCGGAGATTCATTCTCCTCTTCCTCTTCTACAAGATGAAACTCCCAATCCGTCAAGTTGATTGTAATGAAGCAGTCCTTCCCCTTTTCAGGACAGTCGATTCTTATTGTAACATGATTCTCTTTTGTTTCAATGATTTGGGGGTTCAGACATCCATCTTCAAGTTTCTCCATCAGAAATAAGATATATGCTTCAGTGATTGTGTTGAGACTACCCTTCATGAGATTCTTGCCCAGCTCGTCTAAGTAGTGTCGTTTCTTCCGTCCTTCACGAATTACTTTGATGAGACCAACCTCTTCCATGCGTGATACGTGCCATCTTACTGTATCATGGTGGACGGATAGAGCTTCAGCCATCTGTTCCTGGTAGCATGCACTGTTATTCACAACAAAAGCAAATACTTTTTGAGCAGTATCACTTCGCATTGTGAGATACGCCATCTCTGCTTCTTCTGAGCGTAACATCTTTGGGTAGTATAATCGCTTCCCTGCGAATTTAATGGATTTGACAAGTCCCTCTCTTTCGAGAATGCGAAGATGCCAAGTGAGGGTTCCCAGAGGTGATTCAAGAAGATCGACCAGCTCAAGAAGGTAGGTGCCCGGGTTTTCACAAAGAACTTGATAGAGCTCCTTTCGGAACGGATGCAATAGCAAAGCCATTCTTTTTTGTTTACCCATTGCTCGGGGCCTCTCTATATATCTCTCGCTTCGTGATGGACCTCAAATCGACATTAAAAGGTCTTCGACTCTTCCTGTTTCAATCCCTAATCAGTGCAGGTCTTGCCCGGACACAACTCTTTTATCGATAATTAAGATTCACCCGTCGTCTTTACTCAAAAGACCAACTGAGGTAATACTTTGTGCGGAATCACGGGGATAGTAACTCTCAATTCAGATAATATTGGCGAGTTACTTGTCAGATGCAGTAGCAAATTAACTTACAGAGGTTACGATTCAGTAGGAGTTGCTGCAGTTAGAAATGGAATAGTTGACCTCAGGAAAGACGTTGGCACAGTTGATGAAGTGGACAAATTACTGGGTCTCTCTCAGATGAGGGGTGATCGTGGAATTGCTCAGCTTCGATGGGCAACCTATGGGGCTCCTACTAAGGTAAATGCACAACCTCACTTTGGTTGCGAAGAAGTCTTCTACGGTGCTCATAACGGCAATATTCACAATTATGTCGAATACAAAAAAGAGCTCATTGAAACCGGTCATACTATACGCTCGGAGAATGATGGAGAACTTTGTGTTCACGCAGTAGACAAGTATTATGAAGAAACGGGAGATATGTTTGAAGCTGTTCGTAAGTCGACCCAAGACTTGCATGGTGCGTTTGCATATGCAGTAGGACGAGCAGATGAACCTGAAATCTATGCAGTGAAAATGGGTTCCTCATTAGTCGCTGGAGTAGCTAATGATGCTACTATTGTTTCTAGCGATTTACCCTCAGTTCTTCCTCTTACAAACAATGTAATCTATCTTGCAGATGGTGAGATGCTGGTTCTAACTCATGATGATGTCAAAGTCTACAGAATAGAAGATGGGAAGCAATTAGATCGGAAACCAGAGATTTCCAATGTCGATGCCAGAGCTGCTGAGAAAGGCGGCTACCCTCACTTTATGCTTAAAGAGATCAACGAGCAACCAACTATAGCTAAGGATATTATGGGTGTCCTTGAAGGGCAGCATAGCGATGAATGGATCAAGATGTTTGAGGATGCATCACGACATTATCTCGTCGCATGTGGTTCATCCTACAATGCCAGCATTGTTGGAACCTACTATTTCAACAGACTTGCAGGACTACCAATCATTCATGGACTTGGTGGACAATTTGAGCTCATGTATGGACAAACAATGGATGAAGATAGTTTGAGCATTCTGGTGTCACAGAGCGGAGAAACCAAGGATATTCTCAATGTGCTCAAACTGATTCAGAAAAACGACTATGGGAAGACTCTTGGAATTTTGAATGTTCTTGGAAGTACACTACAATTCCAAGCTGACTCCTATACGCCAATGGCTTGTGGTTATGAAGTGTCAGTGCCAGCAACAAAGACATACTTTTCACAAACAATCATTTTTGCGTATCTTGCAGCCAAGCTCGGGGAACGGAATGGACATATTGACCCATCAGAAGCGAAATCATTCATCAACATGCTAAAGAACGATATTCCAAGACTGACTCAGGAAACCATCGATAGAACTGGTATCATCGCCAAGAATCTTGCAAGAACCATGCTTGATGTTAAAGACCTGTACACTTTGGGTTACGGATTTACCGATGGTGTTGCTAGAGAGGGAGCTCTAAAAATCAAAGAGATT
>JABCSP010000160.1 GCA_018238825.1 Candidatus Thorarchaeota archaeon
CATGCAATTCTGCATGATCCCCATGAACCTTGCCCTTCCTGGTAAACCGCTAAACTACATAAATACCGGCAACTGGTCTACAAAGGCCATCAAAGAGGTAGGGTTCTATGGAGAGGAAAAAGTAATCGCATCATCGAAAGAAGAGAACTTCTCATACATACCAGCCGATGTCGAATTCAGTGAAGGAGCAGCATATGCACACATCACTAGTAACAACACACTCTATGGAACAGAATGGAACTATGAGCCAAAGGTTCCAAGTGATGTACCACTTGTTTGTGACATGTCATCAGATATCATGGCCCGAGAGATCAACGCCAAGGATTACGGTGTCATATATGCAGGTGCTCAGAAGAACTTGGGTCCTGCAGGAGTTACTTTGGTTATTGTTAGAGAAGATTTGATAGGTCGTGTGCCAGATAACATTCCAACCATGCAGAAGTGGAGTACTCACGTTGCAAAGGGTTCGATGTTCAATACCCCTCCAGTCTTTCCAATTTACATGTGTAAATTAGCGCTAGAACATCTCAAGGAGATGGGAGGAGTAAAGGCTATGGAGAAGCTCAATCGTGAAAAGGCAAAGATTCTCTATGACGTGATTGATGCTTCGGATGGATTTTACAAAGGTCATGCTAGAGCAGATTCTCGGTCATTAATGAATGTCACATTCACAATGGCAACACCTGAGCTTGAGAATAAATGTGTAGACGAGGCAATTCCTCTTGATCTGATTGGTCTGAAAGGTCATCGGTCAGTAGGTGGAATGAGAGCTTCAATCTACAATGCAATGCCCATCGAGGGAGTCAAAAAATTAGCAGAGTACCTTACAGAATTCAAAGAAAAGCACCAGTAATTGAATGGTGGGGGATTATTTCCTCCGCCTTCCATTTTATTTTTTCAACTTCTTCCTGCTTGTGAACTTCTTCACAGCTGCTTCTAGTACTTTAGTCATCTCTGGAATAGCATCCAGTTCGATCAGACCCTTGTATGTACGGCGCATAACATTGCCGCTCACATTCACATTCAAATTTCGCATCCCCTTTCCTCCAAAGAATGTCTTCAGAGTAGATGCAATCGGAATCAAAACTCCGCCTGGTAATCGACTTGAGAGATTTTCCTCACAGCAATGACAATCAATCATTAATATCGTGTTTTCACTATCTAAGAGAACCTCAACTGGCATCTCTTGCTTTGAACCCAAATTTAATGTGAATTTTCCAATCAATTTCATTGTTCTGACCCTTAGATGTGATGAGTTGTACATGTTCGCAATGCCTGAACTACATATAAGACCAGCTCAGGCCGCTCGAATTCAACGAGTGACCTGATAAGGTACCAGTAAAAACTTTACTGAGTTATCTTGACCTCCGTCGGCTATAAACAATATAGATAACAAAAATCACCAATACTCCTGATAACAATAACACAAGCCGAAGTGAATCAAGTTGGTCGTCTGGTATTGTCGTAGTAGTAGTCGTAGTGGTTGTCGTAGTTGTAGTGGTAGTTGTTGTAGTAGTTGTGTCTTGTACTGTATAACCGAAGGTTCCAGATACAGCCCAATTTCCGATTGAATCATTTGCGTAAATCCGGTAACTAACAATAGTACCGTTTGGTAGTGCTGGAATCAATCCTTCATAATCTGAACCAGACCAAGTCATTGTCACGTTGGTCCATGTTGTTCCATTGTAATATGATAAGATGACTGTATCTACACCACTAACATCGGAAACTGTAATATCTATGTTAACAGACTCTGCAGAGTTTGGTGTTGAAGGTATTTGGCTAAGTGACTCAAAAACTGGACCTTCAGTATCCGGAATTGGTCTGATACTTATCAAAGCTCCATAACAATCGAGTTTTCCATATCCCCAGTCGTAATTGGGAGTCCCTCCAGTAAATGCATCAGTTACCGCTGTGGATTCTACTATAGATTTGAACTGGTTTCCAATTGTTGAATTTGTTTGTAACAAGAGAGCTGCACATCCAGCAACATGAGGTCCTGAAGCACTTGTGCCACTGAATAGCCTATAACTTCCGAACCGCTGATCAAATGGAAGTGATCCATAATCATTGTACCACGTAGACCAGTGAGAACCATCAGCATAATCAGAGATTACATCATAACCACCTGGTGCTGCTACCCCTTGTTTGAGGACCCCATCAATTCTGGGACCGCGTGACGAGAAACTGGCAATATCGCCAATAGTTACGCCACCGACAAGATTTCGGGTACGATAGCTTGCAACACTGACTGCACTATCAGCTGTTGAAGGCCAGCATATCTGGTAGCTGTTAGCAACATCGCTCATCCAAACACAGCCCCCAGTCCAGGAACTCTGACTATCAGAAATGTATGTATGAATTGTTGCGGGGTCAGGTGTGGAAATATCTAGTTGATGCCAAGGCGCTGCCACCGTTACAGGCAATACGCCATGTATCCAGATACCAAGCATGCTAGTACTACGATTTGATATTGATATGAAAGACTCAACTACATAGTTTGGTGTTGGTGGTTCTGCAAAGAAGTTCAGATAACCCACACCAGGATTCAGGTTGAATACTGCAGGCGGTAAGGTAAAAGATGTCTGATCCATTATTAGAGTGAAATTACTGTTCGATAAATCTGTTGAGTTGACTGTGAGTACTGTAATGTACACATCAGTAATGTCTTCATGAACGTAAACCCCATCTGGTGGTGGAATAGTGAACTCAAATACATGACCTGTATAGGCAGCAACTGTTGCCATAGCATGCTTATCCTTTCCACCTAAATTACCACTTGGAGAAATAACTGGAATTCCATCTGCGACCAATTCATCAATCATTTGTTCAGCAAGAGAACTGCCATCAAGATAATGATAGGTCCAAGAACCGATTTCAGTAAGAATCACATCAGCACCGGTGTTATTTGCGATTACCAGTGCCTCTTCAATTGATAGCGTTGTGTTCTGGTCTCCAATAACACGTAACATCATTAGCTCTGCAGAAGGAGCCGTACCAACGTAAGTTCGAAGTTCCGGTGTCCCTCCAAGAAGTATTCCTGCAACTGCAGTTCCATGACCTCCACCAAATGAACTATCGTCTTTATGGGTACTTGTAGTAAGATTAACTCCACGTACCCAGGATTGGACAGTAGGCGGTGACATACCATCTTTCTCGAAGATGTATTTGGTCTTGGGCGTTCCCAGCATAATCAGGGCTTCTCCGAAATCAAGATATCCGTCACCTGATGTATCATTTACTATAAAGAAGGGTTCACCAATATCTGCTATTCCATTCTGTGTAACATTGTCTGCCCACACCCACTCGGTCGTCACGTTAAATATCCCTTCTGCACTCAAGTCGATTGCGTAGAGTACTTCATCTGCTGAAATAGAACCACTATCATCAAGGTCAACGCCATCAGTTCCATTATCGAATACACCATTTACGGCTCCGCCATCAAGCCATTCGAAAGTTCCACCATCAGCAAACCAAAGGTCTGGATGACGCCAATCAACACCAGAATCCAGGTCTGCAATTAGAATACCTTCACCAGTTATGTTCAGTCCAAAATCATCAACTTCATTCCAAACATCGTCAGCATTGATCTCAGGTATCGAAACATCTCGTGGAGACTCCATGAATCTAAGATGTGACTGAGCAGCAATTTCATCTACAATATTGAGATCTACTAAATTGGCAAGACTCTCCGAAGATCCTTGTAAGAGGTAAAATGGACCTATATGACTCATAGTAGGACTTCCGAAACTAAACTTAATTCCCAGCCCAAGTATGATATCAATCATTGATGATGTGAGACCATTCTCGAATTTTGCTACAATAGGAATCTGCTCACCATACACCTCTGTGAGTGCGGCAAAATCAAGAGGTGTGGCTTCATGCATTACTGTCTGCTGGTTATCTACCGATGATAGATAGAAGAGAGCAGGGACACTTGATAACACTAAGCATGCCATTAGTAGCGCGCTTACTAATTTCCTTTGCACAGTCTAATCCTCCTCAGAATTCGGTACTGATTGGAATATCCACACGAATCCAATGTTATAGTATAATACTTCATTGACCTATTAATTTATGCAGGAAGGCTTCTGTTACGAATTACAGTTCCCGATCGATGATATTCAAATCACTATCAAAGATGTTCTCAGTACTTTTTGATTTCCTAAGGTCAACTTTTCTATCACGTAAGACGTTTACAGATGCATAGAAATCAACAGATTCGTCTGCCCGTGAAATCTTCTGCCCTTCATAGAGAGAAGTACCGGCACTCACTAAATATGAAACCGTGATACAGATGGCTAATGGAATTACCAAGTCAAATGAGAGGCTCATCTCTAACATCATTACACAAGTGGCGACGGGTGTGTTTGTAGTTGCTGCAAGGACTGCGCCCATTCCAAGGACCATGAAAGCCGCAACATTTCCAGGATGAAATATCTCACCAAATATGGACCCAAGCATTGCACCAACAAAGAGAGACGACGCAAGCACTCCGCCTGAAACACGACCAGCTACTACAAAGGATGATGCAAAAAGCTTGCTAAATAATAGTATGATAAGAATGAGAATTGGTTGCGGATTTTCAGCCAGGAAATTAATAACTTCGTAACCCATTCCTGCTATTGTCAGCGAAGGACCAGCAACTAAGACAGCAAAGAAAATGACTACGCAAGCCAAGAGTGATCCAAAGACAGGATCCGCCCAATCAGGTAACTTCATTGTAAAGAAATTACGAGTTGCCATCAAGCTTACAGCAAATAGGATTGATACAAGTCCGGCGACTATGCCAAAGAAAATGAGGAGTGGAGTTTCAGCCAGTGTAAATTGATATGATGCTTGAAAAGTGAATAGAGGGCTCGGACCGGTCTGTGTAATATAAGAGTAAATCCCACTGAAAACTATGAATGATGTAATAGCAGCAATAACTGTTGGAACAAAGTAGCCTAGCCGAGCATCTCGTTTGTAAGGAGCTTCAGTGGCAAATAATGCACCTCCCAATGGTGCGCCGTAGATTCCAGCAGTTGCAGCCGCTGAACCCATCATTAGGAAGACTCGCAGGTGAGAAGGTTCCTGGAAACCAAGTCGTCGACCAATCGTACTTCCAACACCTGCGCCGATTAGAACAGCTGGACCCTCACGACCTACAGGATTTCCGGTCCCGATTGAAACTGATGTCGCAATCATTTTCGTGACCGTTGTACCTTTACGGAGTGCACTTGGTTTATGAGTTATTTCGATGGCTTTTGAGATTCCACTACCTTGAATCTCATTTCGACCAAAATATATGAGGAGTCCTGAGAAGGCACCACCAATAAGTGGGGCAAGAAAAACTGGAAGTGAAGAAAAGGAGATTATAGTCACCTCAATCATTAGTTGGAATGCAACCATGAAAAGACCACAAACTAGACCAACAAGAATTGAGGCAGGTACGTAGAGTTTATAGAATCGTAAGAAATGACTGATATGGAATAGATCCTTTAGAGGAATCACATTCTCAATTTTCTTTTCAGTCATATCACTCACTAAGCCAGAGGTTTTGTACTTCTACATCGCTAATTCCATCAGATTTATCTCTTACCGGTATCTTGCTTGGGGTGGAGACCCCCCTTGACTGGCAAGAAAAAGACCGATACCATGCCCACGGAAATCCTCTGAAACGAGAATATCT
>JABCSP010000161.1 GCA_018238825.1 Candidatus Thorarchaeota archaeon
CACCTTTACATCCACTGGAAAATCACGTATTTTTGACCTTATGCACAATAATATGTCACAATTTGGGAACCAAAAAGAAAAATGAAACAAATGTATAAGAGAAAGAGATGGTAGCCCCGCCAGAATTTGAATCTGGGTCTAAGGGACCAGAACCCTCTATGCTGGGCCAACTACACCACGGGGCTATTGTGCGGTATGAACCGCGACTGGACACTAGGCAATCGGTTTTTCATCTTTTCGGTTGTAATCCATTCGCCTTGTTTATTAGAGACAAAGCTAGACCTCCTGCGAGGATACAAATGCCATTCTGGTCTGAATTTTCACATAAGAGCTTCCAAAAAGCTGCAGGGAAGACTGAGGTGGTTGTCATGGTGACTGGGGCCATGGAGGCTCATGGAACCCATCTTCCCTTAGCCACTGATTCATATCTACCAACTTTCCTTGCTGAGAAGGTAGCTGAGAAAACTAATGCTTTGGTTTTACCGACAATACCTTTTGGTGACAGTTGGGATTTCAATAATTTTGAGGGAACCATCTCAATTGCTCCAGAGGTTTTAGTAGATGTCTACAATTCAATCATGAAAGGAGTTTTCAAACAGGGTTTTCAGTATCTAGTCGTATTGAATGGTCATGGTGGAAATATACCAGCCATAACAATGGCGGCTAAAAATGCAACGAAAAGAGGAAACCGTATTGTCATCATCGTCAATTGGTGGAAGGATCTGGCAGAGAATGCTCGTAAGCTTGTGGAGGAAACCCCGGGTGGCCATGCTGCAGAAGATGAAACCTCAGAGTTGATGCATGTGCACCCAGAATTGGTGGATATGTCAAAAGCAGAATCACATCGAGTAGTAACTAAGTTCAGCATCATCTCAGGGAGTTATAGAGATGAACTTCTACCATCAGCTATGTATGGTGATCCGCGAAAAGCTACTCCTGAGAAAGGTCGTCTAATTATGGAACAGGCTGAAGAGGAATTGATTGAGTTGATTAATCAACTACAACAGGGAAAGCTCCCTCTAGTTCGCGAGTAATTAAATTCCAACCTTGAAAATTAATGAATCACGTAAAACACGTTGAAACATTCTTAGCAGATTCTTTCCGTCAGTTGCTATCGTGTCAAAGACTGGATAGCCTTCCAGATCTAACATCTGAACCATATAATCGATAGGGAGTGCGTTAGGTAGGTCTCTCTTGTTGAGTGAACAAACAATTGGTAGTGTTGCCATTCTATCTGTACCCAATGCAATTCGCAGTTCTTGGATTGATGCTAAGTTCTCATTCATCTGTTCTGGTGTAGAGTCAGCCATGAATATGATACCATCACAATCACGAAGAACTTTGATTCGGCTACTTGCATGTCTACGCTGTCCTGCTACGGTGAAGACATCAAACACCATGTTTTCACTTGCTGTCACAGGGACAAAATCGAAGAATGTGGTCCTACCAAGTTCATCAGATATCTCGACAATCTTACCTTTTGAAAGAGACCTGATGTTACCGAATAGCCAACGGAGCGCTGTTGTCTTGCCAGAGAGAGAAGGCCCATAGAAGACTATCTTGATATGGACTCTGCCTTCAGCGTCACGTTTCAAGACCTTTCCAGGAACAATTTCGGCTGCAGTCTGTGGTGTGATGCTTGCTTGTCGAGCTAGGTCTGCAGTCTTTTCAGGATCAATATCCACCTCATGCGGGATTACTGCATGACTCATGGTAAAAGTAACAGGTGTCTTTTCAGCAGCAACTTCAGAAAAAGGACTAGTAGATTTGACTTCTTCTTCAGCTATGGTTTCTGGTTCAACCTCGGGAATACTAGTATCAACTGATTCTGTACCAGCTGATGGTTCTTCCTCCGGTTTCTTCTTTGACCGGCCGAGTAACCTCCTGAACACGGATAAAACGCTCTCCAAGCTGTACGAATGCGATACTAGTCTTAAATCTTCGCTAGATTTAATCCGCAGAGAACTTTATCTGTAACTTGACACAATTTCGTGTTGCAATGACCGATTTAATCGACCATGAACTCCTTTTGGAGATGTGGCCTACTCTAAAGGACATGACATATCTCAACAATGCTGCAACGGGTATTCCACCTATTGCAACAATCAATGCCATGAAAAATTACCTGGATAATAGGATAAAAGCAACTGGTACATTCCAAGAAACCCTCGAGAACCTCAAAGCACTTAGAACTCACCTAGCTCAACTGCTTGGAGGAGAATACAGTCAATACGCGTTGGTACCAAGCACCAGTTCAGGAGTAAATTCATTTGCACACAGCATAAAGTACCCAGAGGGGTCCAACATTGTTCTGTGTGATCTTGAATTTCCTGCCAATTATGTTCCTTGGCAAAATGTGAATAAA
Source organism: Candidatus Thorarchaeota archaeon (assembly GCA_018238825.1). Lineage (GTDB taxonomy): Archaea > Asgardarchaeota > Thorarchaeia > Thorarchaeales > Thorarchaeaceae > SMTZ1-45. The sequence goes on from JABCSP010000161.1 coordinate 2,366, forward strand.
TTGTATGGTCCAGAATTAAGAGTGGTAAAATCGGTTGATGGTAGAGTCCCAATTGAGAGATTTGCTGAAGCAATTGATGAGAACACAAGAGTGGTTGCTATTAGTCAAATTCAGTTTGGAACTGGATTTAGGGTGGATTTGGGAGCTCTTGAAAAAATAACTCATGACAACGGTGCATATTTGTCAGTCGACATAATTCAAGCTGCAGGATGTTTCGAAACGGACTTAGTAGATTTGAAGGTAGATTTCGCAACAGGGCAAGCAGCAAAATGGATGCTCGGGCCAATAGGGGCAGGATATGTTTACGTTAGGAAATCTATCATGGATAAAATACACCCAAGGTTTCTTGGATGGTGGGGTGTTGAGAAACTCACAGAGTTTGGATACTTTGATAGAGAACCTCTTGCTGATGCAAGGATGTTCCAAGTCGGTTCCCCTGCAATGGTTGCATATGTTGGGCTGCTAGAGTCACTGAGGGTCCTATTACAAATTCCAAGTAAGAATCGGGAACGTGCAGCACTGGCAACAGCAGACCATCTGCGAAAGAGATTGACTGAGCTTGATATTCCCTACTATGACTTTGGACCAAACAATAACTCTGCAACAGTTTCATGTAAGCCTCCTAACGTAGAAAAATTAAATGAGGAACTGGCCAAGAACAAGATTCACTGTTCAGTACGAAATGGAAGACTAAGAGTGTCACCTCACTTCTATAATTCTACTGAAGAAATTGATAGACTAGTGGAGTACTTTGGGTGATATATATGTTTGATAAAATTGCAGACTCGATTTATTTTCTTGTGAGCCGATCCATGGATTCGAATATTACATTCATTAAATCTGGAGACCATCACATCTTAGTTGATACTGGAACAGGAATGAATTATGCAGCACTCGACAAATATCTTCAGAATATTGGTTCCTCGCACTCATCAATTACAGATATTGTTTTGACCCATAGCCACATTGATCATATTGGTGGAGTCATTCCGCTAGTTGAATCAGGGAGTCCAAAGATTCATCTACATAAAGCAGAAGCAGAACCAATCAATAATGGTAACATGAACCAGACCTTAGCAGATACGTTTGGAGCAGATTTACCACCGCTGAATATTGAAGGTATTCTTGAGGAGGGAACAATTCTGGATTTTGGTGAGATTAAGATGAAAGTGTATCACACTCCAGGACATTCCTTAGGTAGTATCTGTCTAATGATACTGGATACTGGAATCCTCATCACGGGTGACACTCTATTTCCAGGCGGTAGCTTTGGGAGAACAGACTTTCCGGGTGGAGATGATCGAGCCCTAGTAAGTTCTCTCAAAAGGATATCAGAAATGACATTTGAGGTGGGGCTTCCAGGTCACATGCATGCTATGACATCCAATGTAAAGCGCTCTGCACTCGCGTCATATCAAATGGCTAAATCGATGTTCAGGATGTAGTGACCGAATCAACCAATTCCTTAACTTCAAGAGGTTTGATATCAACCATCACTTCAGAGTCCTCTAAATACTTGGACTCTATTGCCTTGATAAGAGCATAAACGGATTCGTTAGAGGGAGTTTCAATTCCAAGTTCCTTGCCAAGTCGAATAACTTCACCAGTTATAGAATCAATCTCAGTTTTCTTTCCAGCTTGAATATCTTGAAGCATTGAGTTGATGTTATCTCCTGTAGCTTTTGCAGTTCCCAAGGCATATCGAACAGGATCATCAGTGGTTAGTTCTATTCCAAGCGCCTTCACAATTTTTACTGCTTCCTCTACAAGTTGTATAACGAGACCTCTGAGTTGCGGATTCTTGTAGACCTCACCATTTGTGAAACCAGTCAATGCACCAACGGGGTTAATCCCACAATTAACAAGTGTCTTTGTCCAAACCACACCCTCGATGTTCTTACTAGCACTAACCTCAAATCCACACTTTCTGAGCATGTCAGTCATTTTCATAACATAATCATAATTTTCAGGATACCTTGAACCCAGCTCCGTGAGACCGCAACCAGTTGCAGTAACAATACCAGGCTCAGTCCTGAGAGCTCCCATGCAAGTAGTAGCTCTGAGAACCTTGGTTGTGTGAAGCTCCTCTGCAACGCGTTCTTCTGTCCCAAGACCATTCTGAATCAGCATAACATAAGCGCCCCTGTCAATCAGGTGCTTGGCAGTTTTAATAGCAGGAATTGTATCGTACGTTTTTGTAGTCAGAAGAATCAAGTCTGCATCTTCAATTTCAGTTGCAGACTCAACTGCATCAAGATGGAACGTGTGCTCACCCATTATGCCACGAATCTGTAAACCCTTGGAGTGAATGGCTGCAACATGAGGATTACGTCCAACAAGAATCACCTCATTGTCATTCACTGTGCTTAGAAACGCACCGTAAAGACTTCCAATGGTTCCAGATCCCAAAACGACTATTTTCATTATTCATTTGCTCCTGGCTGTATCTTCTGACGACGAGCTCCAATATCTTTTGATAGATATCCCAATCGAGTTCTCATCAGTTCCATCGAATCAACTAGATTCTTTTCATTGTCAAAGGTTTCCACCATCTTCAGTAGTTCCTCGGGTGGAGTGCCTTTCAGTTCTCGGGCATATTCAACCATCAATGGTAAACATCGAATTATATTGTCAACAATTGTGATATCAGAATATAATGCGGTCCGACTCACCGGGTTCAAATCAATAGTAATAACATATTTGCCTATGGACTTGAGTGCTTCAGTTCGGTCACCATCTTCTAATGGAACAAGAACAACATCAGCCGAAAAAATTCCCCGAGGATCAACTATTCTTCTATTAGAACTTATATTGGGTAAAGATGTTGGTTCTACATCTCCTAAACCTAATATTTTTTTTGCTCCAGCCTTCTTCAAAATGGAAGTAATTGCTTCAATTCTTCCAGGAGCTTGATAAAAAATATTTATCTCAATATCTGCATCTAGAACCTCCGCTAACTCTACAATAGATTCTGGAACTAAAGCGGCAACATTTCCGTTAATACTGAAAACTGGGTGTTTAGCAAGCAAAAGAGAAGCGATCGCAGCTTCCATAGCTTTTTCTGATGGAGGAATCGTTTTTTCTCCTAAGAGATAATCAAAAGCTTCTCCACGTCCATGAGCGCATAATCCCGAAGGTGTCACAACTTTTTCAAACATAAGATCTACAAGCTTGTGGCGATAGTGTAGGCTTTCAGCTCTTGGATGATCATTTGGAACATTTGGTGTTCCTAGATTTTTATTTTTCTTGCTCAAAATTCACACCTAATGGAAATAAAATGAAAAAGTTGAAAA
>JABCSP010000162.1 GCA_018238825.1 Candidatus Thorarchaeota archaeon
CAGAGCTCTTCTTGAACCAAGCTTTAACATCGTCAATTGATTCTATTGGTTCATCTAGAGCTTCCATTCTTTTCTTCTGATTGGCAATACACCGTTGAATATTGTATTCCGCGACAATTTCGTGAGTCCGTTCTTTGCCAAGAGTTTCTTCTAGATTTCTGATGAAGTTCACTAGAGGTCGGTAGATTCCCATCAGATATTCTCTGTATGTGATACTTTCTATTGTTTCATCAAACTTGTGTTTTGGTTCAGTCATGTATACTCCCCTTAGTTTCGGAATTCAAGTAGAAGGATTCCTGTAATATTTCTGGCTATTCATGCATTGGAATTATTAAATGAAATGAGAATCTCTCCGATAGATTAATGCGATGGCTTTGCAAATCCAGTGAGAACTTCCTTCACAATATCACGTGCAGCAATTGCAGCTAATCCAGAAGTGTCGATTAACGGATTGAGCTCAACGATATCTGAATATTTCACTTTTCCAGATGAAAATGCAATCCGAATGATAGACACCAATTCTTCAATTGAGAGACCTCCTGATTCTGGATGGCTGACTCCTGGCGCAATCGATGGGTCTAATACATCAAGGTCAATTGAAATATAGAGCTGGTCAACTCGCTTAGCGAGGTATTGGATTTCTTGCTTTACTGTTGATTTTGTTATTTTCGGTAGTTCCTTCTTCTGCTCGGGTATAGCGCATCGTATGTCAAAAGCAATGACATCATCAATCTCGATTATTTTCTCGTCAATAATTCTTCTTAGAGTAGTTGCGTGTGATAGTTGGTATCCTCCCATATCGGAATACAAATCTGCATGAGCATCAAGATAGAGAATACCCCATTTTCCTTTTCGTTCCCTTTTGAGACCTCTCAGAATAGGATAAGTAATGAAGTGATCTCCACCGAGAAACAAAAGACTACTCTCTTTGGTTGCTAATTTTGTTACTGCTTCAGAAATATCGACAACTGCAGCTTCTGGCAGTCTTTGAACAACTTCGAGGTCTCCGACATCTTCCAATGTAATTAGTTTAGACAGCGGTTCTTCAGGAACATACCCCTCTCCGATTGTGAGGGGATAGCTGTGAGACCTCTCTCCATCTGTTGCCTTTCTAATTGCATCAGGTCCAAATCGAGCTCCTGGAGTGTAGCTTGAGGTTATATCATAGGGAATGCCTACAATTCCTACATCGGGATTACCACTTTCTGGACCCTTTATTCCAAAGAATGTTCTTGGTAAACGAAGATATCCATTCAATTCATCTTTGAGAGGCATAAAGAATAGAAAAGATGGTAACAAAATAAACATGCTGTAATCAAATTAGGATATAAAATAAAGAGAATGATAATCCCTTGAGAGTAAGAATTCTCAGGGATTATCTTGTTTCTTGCTTAAACTTGGTATGAACCACCACTGCCTCTTCCACGAGCAATAAGCCCAATATTGATGATACCACCTAAACCTACTACTCCAATCGCTAGAGCTGTATAGGGCATTCCATCAGCTATCATCTGGGATAGTAGTCCAACCATATCAGGACTGACAGAATAACCATCAATATGACTTGATTTGGAATATGTAGTATTACCATAATCGTATGTCACTGTGGCTGGATAGAAGATGTATCCACCTTCATTGACAAAAGTTACAGTGTAGGAGATATTCAACCAATCACCAACGTCAAGGACTGATGATGTAGTACTCTGAACTCCAGTTACAGTGATATTGGGGTATGTATCTGAAAATAGGGTATCCACCAATGTAATGTTATAGATTGGATCTATTCCGTCATTGTATACACCAACATTGACATCTACTGAACCACCTGCGGTCATAGTTGCAGGAGAGAAGGTTCTTGCAATTTCAATTTTTGGTGGAAACAATCCTTGTTCAAAGTTGACAGTATAATCAGGTTGATTTGAATACGCGGTAGCATTCCAAAATATCAAACCTGATTCGCTATCATAGAAGGTGCGATTTAGAGCTTCATCTTCGGGACTATACGACGTGATATTGACGTCCTGAGGAAGTTGTAAGGCAACAAGAGATTGGCCATTGGTCAAACCATTGATGTTATCTATAGAATCCTTGCCTAAGAGTTTTTCAAAAATCTTGATTTCGTCAGAAACTGTTGAAAGAACTTGGTCTCCAATGTATCCTGCAGCAGCAATTGCTAGTGGACCATCTAATGCAGGCAACTGAGCGGTTAGAAATGATGTGGCAATTGAATTATCACCCATAAATCCTCCAATTAGATCCATTAGGTCGCCCATATCAGGTACAGCTAGTAGTCCTGCACCAGATGCTCTTGCGTCTGTAAATACACTTGTGTCAATCGAATTTAGAAAACCAGATTGGTCCATTAAACCAAGTACACTCTCTACTGCTTCATCGAATGGATTGGTTATTTGGTAGATGAAGAGATTGATTGTATCAAAGGGAAGGGTAACATTCATTTCTGGTGGGAAGAAATCTTCATCAATCCTCAAGTCTAGAAGATCTGCAAAAGCAAAACCAAATTGAAGATTTAGGTGACTTCGAATCGCACCCATTCTAGCATGTGCCTCTGCATCTGTTACATCAACAAAGACATTGATGAGCAAGCTGAAGTCTGTGCCGATCATTTCAAGAATGGAGTCAATATCGAATTCACCCTCGTCAAATTGAGCAGCTACAAAGTCTTCACTTGCACCTTCCATTCCTATGAACTCTTCACCAATCAAATCCATAATGTAGTCAAGAAGCTCACCTTGTGTAGCCAATATGGCCGTCACCATGCAACCATCATACATTTCACCAGGTCCAGATTGATTCAACCCTAACTCGTCAGAGGGAATTCCAATTTGTCCATAGATAACTGATGGAACACCTTGTGGATCTATTGATGCAAATACAATCTCTGCACCGTTATCAATTAGGTCGAAGATGAAATCTTCTCCTATATCTTGAGCCACAACTGCGCCACCAGCGTTTGCTGCAACCACAGCGGGAGCAGCTAAAAGAAATGCTATAGCTATTATGACAAATGCGTGCTTGTAATTAATTTTCATTCTAAAAGTCCTCCTTGGGCCTGACAATAGAACCAATAATTCCTGCGACAATCACAATAATAATTGGTGTGAGGAACCAAATGATCAAAGGTGTGATCAAAGCCATAATGTCCAAACTGCCTCCTCCTCCAATTCCTGAAATAAGTGGTAGGATTTGATCGATTGCACCTTGGATCAATGGGATACCAAGTAGGTCAATCAATGAAGAGCCAGGTGGGATTACTAATGTGCCAAGTGCCAGTCCATCTTGATATAGAAGAAATACACACAGGGCAATAACACCAAGACAAGCTAGCCAAACCATTAATCCGACAACAAAAGCACCTTTCTTGGTACCTGCTATCATTCCCCCGACAAAGCCAGCTCCTGCCCAGACTGCAATCATTGTAAAACTATTCATCGGATTAACGAGGATTAGATTTAGCATGACCAATGCTGGCCTCACATAATTTCCGAGTGAGGGTGCAAGGATAGCAATTGCAGATTCATATCCTTGAGGTAACAGGAACCATCCGCCGAGGAGAACTATGAGTAATGAAATGAGCCAGCCAAAATACTTGCTCGAAAATGATGAAATTATATTTTCCTCCTTGCAAATAGGTTCTATTAATATTCCAAATTCTAACCTATTAACACTTTGGCCTATGTTTATGATGAGTGAAATTTGATGTGTGGAATACTGCTTTAGGAAAAGAGAAATACTCCCAATATCCAATAATAATCAATATCTTTGCTACAAATAAGTAATTTTGAAAGCATTTGATATGTGCTAGCTAGTACACAAGCAAGTAATAGTGGGTTGGTCATAGAATGGAGGATAACACCGAAATGACTTCAGTGTATGAACTAGTGCAACTAATGTCGTCTCTTAATGACACAAGACGGGCGATCCTTCTTGCGTTGGCACATATTTATCCTAGAAGTGTTAGCGGTGTTCAACTCAGTCGATTGATTGGGTACAGTGGAAAATCAAGGAGTCTTTACAGAGGTGTAATCTCACACCTTAAAGAGAACGAGCTGATACAGATAGACCAGCTTACTCCAAAGCTCTATGCTATTCGGATAAACAGTGAGCATCCGCTCCTGTCTGTTCTTGTTGACCTCTGTAGGACAAACGGCGAGAGTGCTCGTATAATATACTTGAAAGCGCTGGAGGACGAATGAAATGGAAGACATGCTTCTGAAGCAGGCAAGGGCTCTATACAAGGATCGTCTACGTATTGCACTAGCTGCATTCATAGTTGTTTTCTCTATCACATTCTACTTATTCTATAATCCTGAAATAGTTTCAATTGGTGCAATCCCACCTAGTGGCGTTATTCCAAGTGGATGGACTCAAGGATTTGCAGTAGTTGCATCTGTTAATACAATTGGGTTCTGCTTGTCAATTACACTCATATTATTGATTTTCGGATTTTGGTCTTGGGCTTTTCTACCTGGCCCTGCATTAACTTACACACTTGCAATACTAAAAGGCATACTAGGAACTGATACCACGATCAGACACTCTTTTGGAAAGAAGATTAGAGTGACCTTGGAAAATGGACTTCAATTTGATGTGAATTGCAGAATCAAAGATAAAGGTTCAGAAGAATGGTTTGTTTATCGTTTAGTGTCAACACAATTGCATTGTGATCAATTAAGGAATATTGCACTTAGACATGGATTCGGTGTCAAGAATGACCGTTTAGTGGCTAATATTAGCAATAATGAACTTCATCATAGAACGTTCTTATTGACTAAAGCAATGATGTTAGTAAGTATATCTATCTAATTGTGGGGATGTCTTAACGCTCTGGGTGTTTTCTGTTTCTTTTTTTTCGCAAAATTATCTATTTCAGTCATCCAGCGTGTAATCATAACTGGATGAGTAGTGTATCTTGAGGGGATACTATTGCCTATGAATGATTTCTTCTGCTTCTTCTTTTTTTTCTTTGCCATCAATATCACACATTATTATTTCTATTATTTCTTCAAATTTATTTAAAGATAAACTAACATATAACAGTAAAGTTGAGTATTCAGCTTATCTTGGTTTTATAACATGTTTATCAGCTTTGATTTATGCATTAGTTAATCCTTTTTTTGAATTTTCACCAATATTTCAGAAAATTACTGTTATTCTATTCATGATCTGGCTACCATTAACACATTATAATCTTAAAATTCAGAATGATTAATATTTGGCAATATAGAATGTAAATAACTTTAAAATCCTTTTATTTTCAGATTTACAGATATTATTTTAAACTTTTAAATTCTAAAAAGAAATTATATTTATATTCCTTTTTTCTCTAATTCATTTAGTTTTTGTATTTTTACAAAACTAAAAATTCAAGAAGAGATAGATAAAGGTTTTCACATGAGTATTTTTGACTTCATCGGACCTATAATGGTTGGACCAAGTTCCAGTCATACTGCAGGTTCATTAAGATTAGCGCGCATCGCTCTATATCTTTTAAGTGCTGTACCAGAAGAAGTTGATATTTACTTTCCAATTGGGGGTTCTTTTGCTACTAGTTATAAGGGACATGGTAGTGATAAAGCACTTATTGCAGGATTGCTAGGAATGCTATCCA
>JABCSP010000163.1 GCA_018238825.1 Candidatus Thorarchaeota archaeon
CACCATATAATCCTGAAACAACTCCAACTCGAAAGATGGGAATCGTTGGAGAAACATTTCGTAAGTATCCCAATGTTCACCGCAGTGCGCACCCAAATGCCTCCTTTAGTGCATGGGGCAAGAAAGCGGAATATGTTGTTGAAACCCATCCTGTCGATGATGTTTTTGGAGACAGAAGTCCTCTAGGGAAACTGTATGAATTGAATGCAAAGATTCTGTTGATTGGAACAGGATTAGAGGCTAATACTTCCCTTCATCATGCTGAATTCAAAGCGAAACTTCCCAATATGCCAATAGAGAAAAAGGGGGCTGCAGTTCTAGAGAACGGAAAACGAGTATGGAAGACCTGGGAAGCGAAAGAATGGGATGATGAGGATTTCCACAAGATAGCAGCCGACTACGAAGAAAAAGCAGGAATTGCTCCGGTCGTTATTGGACAGGCTGAGAGTCACATTTTCTCAATGAAATCTTTGATTGACTTTGGTATAACATGGTTGAGGAAAAATCGGCACTATGAGAATGTGGAGAGTTCCTAGTTTCAAACTCATCATTTTTCTTTGTTAGATTTCATCGCATGAAATGCGAGCCTCTGAGCTGATTCTCGCTTCTTGTTTATATCCAGACCTTGAGTTCTTATCTCATCAAAGAGTTTCTTTCTAGACATGATCATTTGTTCTATGAAAGAGGACACAGCTTCAGATCGACTCTTGAAGACCTTTAACTCTACAAGTGCATCTAGAACCTCAACAATGTAGGGGCTCATCCGAGTCATTACAGAAATCTCACGGTTCTTCAGCCCCATACTTTCGCGAGAGAATCGACCCAGCAACTCGTTTCGGAGTGCGTCTTGATCCGGTACAGATTCACCGATTACTTCCTTCTTTTTTGACATGTTGTTGTGGCTCCAATATTGAGTTCAATTGACTATATCATGTCACACTTTTTAAGGTTTCATGTAATGAACATCATGTAATACTATTACAGATTACAAATTACAATAATGGTGTAAATTAAATGTCTACAACTAACGCCGCAAATCAAATCCGCTTTTTTGCGGACGAAATACTACAGCACACCAGCTTCAGTCTTGAGGGTCCAATTTCTCACAGAGGCCTTTCACTGGTTCCAATTGTTCCTGTGAATGAGTCTGCCATAAGTGATGATTTCATCAATGCAGCAGAAGCTTTCGAAATAGAGAGTTTAATAATCACAGAGGCTGGAGATGCTGTCAATACAATTATCGCAATGAATACAGGACAAAAGACTATACTGATTGAAGAGTCGGAGGTCCTTGTTGCACCCAATAGTCAGGATCGCATTGTCGTATCCAGTGTTCTACTCCAACCAGGAGAAGAGAAGAGGATTCCAGTCAAGTGTGTCCATGCACCACATGGGCTTAACCAAGGAGCTGGATTCCACTCCACAGGTGAGCTGCATTAAATTATGACAAACTTAGACATTTATCACACAAGGGTCTAATGGATTAGAGTGTGTGTACGGTTTCAGAGCAGCCGCCCTCAGAGCCCAGTAACTTCATCGATTTTTCATTATACTCTCTCGCAGAGTCAGTGCCCATCTCATTCGCTTCGCAAGTCTAGTGTTCGACTGCAACACTCTGGGTTCAAAGTGATACAAGTATTCCTTTATTTGGTCCAGCACGTTCAGCAACATATCAGAGTCAACAGAACCCACTATTTCTCCACTCACTAACACATCAACCTTGAGGAGAAGCACAACAACGAAAGATGATATGATTGCAGGGGTGTCCCTCAGTGCTGGACGCACCTTCTCAAGATACCTGTCTATGAGTTCAAGCCCCTGTTGCGACTTGCCTACCTTACGAAACTCCTGTACTTCTAACTCTAGACGACCATGCTCAATTGCTGCAGTGAGGGGGTCAAGAGATGGTTCTTCAAGTTCCTCTTCTAGAGGTGTCCAGCCTTGCTCAACAGATATCTCCTGTAACAACTCTGAAAGTGACTCTCTCAGCTCATCAGGGGACTCCAGTTCAAACTCCTCCCTCCAGATCTTCTTGGCTACTGCTTTTCGCAGGTTATCGAACACGTCATCAAGACTCATGCCCTCAGTGACTCTGACTGCACCGTATTCATTACTACCTCTTCTCGTCACAGTAAACGTCACACGGTCACCATCACCTTCCACCTCAACTCCATACAAGTTCTCGGACCTGTGACCCTTAGACCTCAGTATATCACGGATGTGTTCCTTAAGAGCAGGAAAGTTTCTGATGTTCTCCGCTGGAAATGCATTGACGATGGAGGCAATGACCTGGTCTACCGCACTTTCCAAACTCTCTGCAGGATACAAAGGCACTGTGAAGGAAGTTCCCTGATAGGTTTCCCCTGAAGTATCAGACTGTGCACTCCAGATCACTGCATCTTCCTGAAAATCCGGGGAAACTATCCATTGCTCCTCTCGCTCTATAAGATATGAACCCGGTACCTGCATGTCCCTGAGAGCTCTGGGTACAAGCTCCCTGTAGGCTTTAACAAGAATACTACTCTCTCTAAACTCGCGTGGGAGACTGCTGACCTGCGGAACGTCGAACTCATGTCTTACCCACTGGCCATCATCATTGTAGATCAAGGCACCAGTCTGCAGGAGCGTAGCAAGAGAAGGTCCGCTCAGGGCAATATCCTCTAGACTCCGCACAACTTCTGGGAGAGCTTCTTCGGCTTTCAGCACGACTCTCCAACACATACCATGACGATACACCGACTTACTGAGAAGCTCATCCGGTTGACTACGGTCACCTTCGATCCATTGCAGGTACTCCTTGATGTTCCCACTATGCTGCTGTATTCGTTTCTCAAGCTCATCCTTGGTAGCTGCACAGAGGGGACAGATTCCACGATCATGACGAACGGATAGATTCAGTCCAGACTTTTTCTCTATATGCATGAACTGGTCAGCACTAGGTGGAAGTTTGAGCTCTGTTGTCTTGAAGGGCTCTCTCCGCTCTACCCAGGGTCGCAACACTTTTGCATCACCTACATAGTCGATATCTCTGAACCTGTTCCAGATCATCTCACGCTCGTCAACAACTACTTGCTTGCACTGAAAGTCTGGTCGTCTTAATATCTCAAGCACATCCACTGTGCGCTTGACCAAGAGATGAGCGAGCGCTTCATTGCCTCCAACTTTGATGAAGGATATTCTGAACATCCGTTCTGTGGTGTCTAGTGATACCTGACATCGTACAGGTTTGCACTTACGAAAGACTGCTGAAACTGTTCCAAGTCCAACCTCTACAATTTTTCGAAGATATGCTCCCGGTTGTTTAACAGCCTGTGTTGACATGTCCGAAAGTTCTCGCTCTTCTTGTAGGGTCAATGACATAAGGAGGGTGGCCTGCTCTCGCTTCCGTGAATAATAGTTCAAGCGTCCAATTGATGTCCAGAGGTTCTTGCCCGAGTCCAAGACCCAGAGCCCCCTCACTCCGCCCTGGGTGGCAACCATGATGTCAGTTCCAGTGTTCAGAACGATACTGCTAGATGCGATGCCAAGACGGGTCAGGTCTGACTCACCCCAGAAGGGTCGTTCCCTGCACAATCCTTGCAGAGTATCTACTAGAGTTTCCTGCGTCGAAGGTAATCGGAGCAAGATGACATTCATCTCATGACTTTCTGAGCGGGTCTGAAACGATAGGAGGAGAGAAGGAGAGTTCTTCTGCTCATTCACTAAGAACGCTTTTCCAAACTGAATCTCGTAGACATCTTCATTCTTGGATAGCTCGTGTAGAGCACTGACACGTCTAGCCAGTCTGTCCATGAGATGGGCGCGATGAAGGACAGATACTCCGGTCTTGTGCTGAGGGGGATACTCTGGCTCAAATCCAATGGTCATCAGCTGCCAGGGAATAAGATACTGCCAGAGCCTTTCAGAGATATTCCTTGATGGTTCTAAAATGTCTGCATCGTGGAGAGCAGTGAGAAGCATGAGAAAGAGCTGGTTGCCTGTAATTGAGAGTAGGTCGGGATGTTGGGCAGTCAACGATTTCAGATGCTTCGTTTGTTCTGGAGTGAGCGCTTTGGGAATCCTTGTTCTACTAGATGAAAGCTGGTGCCAGAGGTTCTGGCTTAGTGGATGCGACTTGAGAATAGCCCTCACATCTCTCAGCGGACGGAATAAATCTGATTGGATCTTATTCTTTCTATTCATAAGGAACTGTAAGGAATCCAAGAACACCTTCCACTCCTTATTTTCACCATGACGTTTTCTGATGAGCTTCAGCACCCGTCTGATCCCGCTCAGCTCTCTGCTGAAAATAGTGTGAAGATTGGTTGACTGATACCTCAATAGTGCAGTATGAGGTGGATGTGTGGTCATCTTCCGTGGTCTTCCATATAGGCGGCTCTTTCTATACTGTCGTCGATGGTTGATACTGGTCACTGGCTCAAGGAGGGTCACACGTTTATCATGTTTCTTTTCGGTCAGATACTGGTTTGGTGTGAAGAATACTCTGGACAAGAACGGTTGTTGTGACGAAGGAGTTGTTGTTAACACCGTTCTCTTGATGATATCTTTCGTGCCCTCCTTAGAATCTCCGGATTCTTCTTTATAGAACCGTAGTAGATGTGGAAGTAGCTCAAGAAGGGCCTCTTCATCATCCTCATCATACTCTCTCCTATACTCTTGTTTCTGACTGTAGTATGAGGACCCGAGATAGAAGGTGTTCTGTCTGGGAATGTTCTCCGCCCGTGCACTATCGGACCTGAACCTCTCCCCCCACTTGTGCAAAGGAGGTATCAAGATTTGAGTGACGGTGAAGTCATGGTTCTTCTCTGTAATCAACCATCGTTGATCATCCTCCACTGGAACATAGGACCCGTACCTTCGAGGAGCGGTTGGTACATTGTAGATGACCTCATCCACTAGGTTCATCCAATGACTTCCACGATAGAAGGGAGCAATGCTTCTAGTGTCATAGCGTTGACTGGTCTGCGTGGTTGGAACTGGTCTATCAAACCACAATACTGTTGAATGCTCAGGGATATCATCCAGGAACTGGACAAGGAACCTATCAGCCAATGGTATGTTCTCTCTTGTTGTAGCAGCTCGTATTTTATCAAATCCCGAAGCCACGATGAAGGATTTTCGTGCCCCCTTCAACCGGGACTGGATGACTTGTTGGACCTGTGCAAGTGTTGATTCTCCATGCAGGTATGATGAGAGAGCTGCGCTCAGGTCAATGAACCTTACTCTTCTTCTGAGGAAACGTTTGACACTGGATGGTTGCAAGGTTGTTCGGAATATTCGATTTCTCTTCTTAGGGGTCGCTAGTGCTCCCGTGAGGTCGAACCAGAGTATGTTTCTGTGGGTTCCCTTGGTCCGTTTATGGAGGAGTTCAAGCCCATGCCAATGTGCTGCGATCTGAGCAGCAGACTGTGCAGGAGACCCTTTTCCAGAAACTGTGTGATAGAGTATGAACTCTCGAGTATCAGTTCGTTTTTTTGAATCGTGAAAGGGATCAAGATATCTGACTTTTTTGATAGGAATAGTTTCCTGATTTTCCGTATCACTGAAGACCACAAGCCCCATCCGCAGGTCTTTTTCCTCAGAATCAAAATGGAAATGTTCTCTTTTGGAGAGAGTAGCCTCTT
>JABCSP010000164.1 GCA_018238825.1 Candidatus Thorarchaeota archaeon
TTATCGAAGATGTTAGATTAGAAGAAGAGGCAAAATCAAGATTGAGATTGATGACCTCATATTCAAGAAGCTCAACAATCGAAGAAACTCCCATGGTTCAGTCATTAGATAGATTGATTGGCTTCAAACCTGTATCAGGAAAGCTCAGAGATATACCTCAGCCAAGTCTTCACGCTCTTGTTACAATAGATAGAGACACTGGATTGCCAATCTTTGTTCACCACTTCGATAACAAGCTTGAGATGGATAGTACCTTGATTGGTGGATTCATATCTGCAATTACAGCTTTCTCCAATGAACTCATGGGACAGAGCGGACTTCTACGGTCCATCAATCATGAGGGATTCACTGTAATGATGGAACACAAAGAGCAATGGATTGTAACACTAATTGCCAACCAGGAAAGCTTTGATGTGAGATACAAGCTTAGAACTTTTGCACAAGGATTTGATAACGAGTTCAATGACATTAAAACAGTCGATGGTTTCAATTCCAAAGAGTATCTGAGAGCAGAGGGGCTTATTGATATAATATTCAATAAAGAACAAAAATAGAACTAACTTGTTGATAGAGCTTATAACCACTCAGTTTGAAAGACTACCAACTATGGAGTTCACGTAATGACATCACACGATGATATCTTGAAAATACTTGAAAATGGAGAGAATCGACACGCAGAATTCAAGAGACGACTTACAAAAGCGGACCTGAAAAAAGAGAAACGTGAGAAGCTTGTTACCAGGATCAAGTATATGACCTATGACAATCCATTCGAGGGTCTTTTCCTAATCGGTATTGAAGACATTGCTGGAAAAGAATGGGAAGTCAGAGGAATATCAGAGTCTGCTCTAAAGACATCAGAACATGTCTTACTCAAGTTATGTGAAGAAGCTGCTGCAGAAATTGTGGAAGAAGAACGTGTTGAAACTCCAAAGGGATTGGTAGGAATCTATCTACTCAAAAGATTAGCAGCACCAGAAATCAAAGAAACCTGTTCCGTCAATGTTGCAGGACGGGTGAACTCAGGAAAATCAAGTTTGATTGGCGCACTCGTTACAGGTAGACCAGATGATGGAAAAGGAAGTGCACGTTCGTTCCTACTCACACATCCTCAGGAGATTACGAGAGGTCAGACTGCAGATATTCATCTCTCCTTCATGGGATTTGACAGTGAGGGACAGTCGCTCCATTTGGAGAATCCGTTGAGTAAGGAAGAGTCAGCACGAGTGTTAGACCAATCTGAGAGAATCGTGACATTCTTTGATGCTCCGGGTCACAAAGAATACAGCAAAACAATGATCAGAAGCATTCTAGGCGCAGATGCTCAATATGGATTAGTTTTGGTTCCAGGCCCCGAAGAAGCTTATCTGATTAGACAGGAAGAAGAGAACACGGGAATTCATAGACTTGATGATATCACAAGAGAACATCTGATACTGATGTCAAGCCAAGAAGCTCCGTTCTTTATCGTAATCTCTAAAATTGACAAAACAAAGCCTGATGATTTAGACTTGGTCGTAAATGTAGTACGAAACAGTTTGAAAGATATTGGAAAGATACCTGTTACTGTAAAATCCTCAGATGAGATTCCTCCGATTATTCGTGAAATCAATCATGGAGTGATTGTACCAATCTTGCCAATCTCAGCTCTAGATTTTGAATCTCTAGGGTTGATGATAGAGTTGTTGAAAAGTGTTCCAACAAATTCTAAACATTCGAGTATCACGGATCCAGCAAGTGCATATGTTGACAAAGTCTATCGTGGAATAAAGGGAACCAATGTAGTTGTAACGGGTACCGTAAAAGCAGGTGTTTTCAAGCAGGGACAAAATGTCAAAATAGGTCCTGATAAGAGCAACCTCTTTCATGAAGGCCGCTTATTCAGCATTGAGATGTTTAAGAATCGAATAAGTACAGTTAGAGCTGGAGATCTTTTTGGTTTTGATATCAAAGAGGTAGACAAACATAGCGTCCGCCGCGGGCAGGTAATTATTGATCCCGAATATGAAGGTCAAAGCAGTCGAGAGTTTGAAGCTAATATTGTAGTCACACGACACCCCACTAAAATCTCAGTGGGATACTCACCAGTATTGCAATCACATACCATTCAACAGACTGTGGTTCTCAGAAAGATATATGATGCAGAGTTTCTGAGTGTTGGAGACTTTGCGAGAGTGAAGCTGAGATTCATTGTTTCACCAGAAGCCGTTGGAGTTGGCGATAAGATTGTCTTAAGGGAAGCAAATACACGTGCTATTGGAACAATAGTAGAGATTCTTAGCTAGTCCCATTACTCCATCTTAGAACATCCTCTCTTTCAACAAACAACAACTCATCACGAAGTAGTCTACGTTTTGATCTAATAGAAACAATCGGCCAAATTTCAATACTTGAATCGGATGCTGATTCTAGGAGTGGTCTACGCCAGCTTGATGGAGCAGATACTATCGAGAAAGCCTCTGCATCACACTTGAATATAGTTGCTTCAATAGTAGACTTGCCAATTCTTTGAATATCATCATATGCACCATGCAATACAAAATCAGGGTCAATACCTAGATGATTAAAATCTGGTACAAAAACAATACACTCTTTCTCAAGTAAACCCTTCACAATATGTGGAGAACCTACAAGTGTATTCGCAATGATTTCGAGATCTCCTAATTCTAGACGTTCGAGGACAGCAATCTCCTTCGGTTCAAGAGCCCGTTCTTTCTTCAATTCTAGTCTTGCTTCAAATGTACTTACAGGTTCTGAATGAACACCCATTTTATCCAAGGCACGTCGGACTATATCCAACCCATGAGAAACCAGACCAGATGATGATGGAAAAATATCTTCTAAATTCAACCAGTACTCGATAGCATCAATCGATTTGTCCTCTTGATTTCCGATAGTTAATGTCTGCATCTTTGACCCATTGGCAAACTTTACTGAAGCCCATGCGTCATCTGATGCTTCTTCGATTACAGATATTGCTAGTTGATTCCCTAGACTTGTTGAATCACATAATACCCGAGGTGCCAGATGAATCGATTCGAGTAGATGACGGCGTTTGACGAGTTGTCGGGGTTTTCCAAGAGTCTTGCAAAAACTGTCAATAACATGAAACTCTGAAGTACCCATAGGAACAATCGCTGAGTCATGTATTTCTGTCAAAGCGGGAATCCATGAAGTTGGTTCAGTATCAAAAGGTGATTTTTGAAATACAGAAATAAACCAATTGTAAGTGCCTGAACTATAGGTTTCTCGATGTTCCTGAAAGTGAGTGACAACTGGTGACCAAACAGTCCCCTTACTCTGTTTCTTCCATTCCTTAATCCAGTGGTTGTGAACTGGATTCTTAAGAAGAGAGAGCGCAAGACTATTTCCAACGGAACAGGCAGATTCATTCATCCAATGTTCTTTTTCAAGATGTAGTAGAAAAGCAGCTCGAATAAGAACACCATCAACCCATTTCTGTGAGAGAATATTCTCCTCGAATATGAATTCAAAATCTGGGGATACCTGTAATCCAAAACTCTGCATTCGATCCTCATTCTTAGAACGAGTCACAAAAATATCAGGAAAAGTTGGTTCTTTTACAGCAAGAAAACGTGTGACTCTGCGGATAGCCTTTCCCAGATTGTCACGAAGTTCTTGAGTAGCTTCAATACGAAGTTCTTCTGGAGTAAGGACCTTAGGTTTCTCAAATTTCACAATGAGTTTGGAGCTCTTGCGAACCTTGCTGTAAGTCGAAATTTCTAGATTCTCACCAATTACCATTACACCTGCGGAATTGAAGAAATATACTCTTACACGATCAAGAGAGATAACTGCCACCAAGAAAACAATACCTTTGAGTTGACGGAAGTGCTTTCTCATAACAACAGCCTTGACTCGAAGAACTTCAACGGCAGCTGCTCCAGTTTCTTTGAATTGCTTCTCACCAAATGCAGCAATCGCTTTTGGTATCGCTCTTGAACTTTTAGACACAGCAAGTACCTCCTCGTCAACGTCTATTGACACAAACTTCTTGATAAAGGTGAGGAGGCCAGGATGCACCAGTCAACAGCCTTAATTTAGTTCAATTATCAGGAAGCTAGATTCAACATGCTACAATTTGATATGTCACTACTCATTATTTGGTACGTTGTTCCCTTTGGCCTTCTTGGACTTAGGGCTGTTTATGCAGGTTATAGAGCCTGGCAAAAAAGAAAGGAATTACGTCTTCTAGAAAAGAAGATTACACCATTTACAAGCAAGTTCTAATCTAAGTTTCTTCAGCTACTGTTTCACTTGCTTCGGGATCAGGATACATTGGCATTAGGATATCCCTTGTTGGCGTAGTGTTCATCACAACATCCAGAGTTTCCTCAGTTCTCATCAAAATACAACCAAGGAATTCATACTCAAATTTATCCAGACGTATATTCACACCACGTCTAGGTATCTGTGTAAGAAGGAGGATAATAGAGAAATTACCTCGTGGAAGTTGATTGAGAATTCCTCGTTTCATATCAGGTTCAAGTTCACCTTCAAGTTGACGGGTCATGACACCACGTTCTATGAAGTTGTATCGAATTCTTTCAAAATCGCCACTGGAACTTTTCTTAGGGCGAATAAACGAGATCGAGTAGCCCAGACGTTTCAATGAATTGTACCCTATCAATGTCCTGAAGAGAGGGGGACTTAATGATTCTAGTTCTACTTTACGTAATTCTACTATCTCACCATCTCTTCGTACTTTCAGGTTCATTAGGCTCACGCATCCGTATGTATCTGGGTATTATCTTACGAGCTTACTCATAGTTAAAGGATTCTGAATAATCACTCCGCGAATGCTCCTTCTCGCTTAAGAAAGGCAATTTTTGTGTCAATTCCACTACTATAGCCACCAATCCCAGTTGATGCAACTACTCTGTGGCAAGGAACTATCGGAGCAAGTCTGTTATTGGCCATAACATTACCAACAAAGCGTGCCGCACCAGGTAACTCAGCATATTCTGCCACAATTCCATAAGGTAACGTTTGACCATATGGAATCTTCATTGTCGCTTTGTAAACTGCAATTTCCTTCAGAGAGAGATCTGAAAAATCTAATCTAATTTCGGCTATGTTCACATCGTTCTTGCCTTCATAAATGTCAAAGATATAATTTAGGATTCTAACAAATTCATCATTCCTAGTTTCGAGAAGGTCAAATCCATCAACTGCTCTAATTGCTTCATCGGGAAAATCTCTTGGAAGACACGTAGCGTACAATCCCTCAGAAGTGAAAACTCCTGCAACGTGTTTCGTTCCGCGCTGCAAGAGCGTAATGACGTTCTCTCTCATCGAGTAGTACATCACCTATCACAATAGATTATGAGATCTCTTGAACTCAAGTAGTAGAATGGAACTCAACTCAGGATCACTTTTCTTTGAACCAATGGGAGCCCATCCACCATCCTCTTTTTGAGAAGCTACAATCAGCTCGATACTATTTTGAATAATCTCTTTTTCCTTAGCCGTCTTAGGTTTTCCAATGGCAGTCACATCAGCCAAATCGCAAATCGACTTCGCTTCTATACAGTCGCTTAAATGCTGAAGTAGAGCGGCTCTTCCATCAACAATCACCT
>JABCSP010000165.1 GCA_018238825.1 Candidatus Thorarchaeota archaeon
TATTTCTCACAGCTCTCATAACTCTCAGAAGAAAGACCTTTCTTCACATGGGGATGCTGTTGTATTGCTTTGTCAACTTCCTCCATCGACCCAATTTTCGACTCATAATCCGATAGTGTGTCTGATTTCGACCCTTTTTTTGTCCGCAACTGTGGTTCAGTATCGTTAACTGGTTCCTCAAGACTGTCGATTGCCTCTTTGATCTTACTCTCAGTGGTTTCCTTCTTCGACTCCATCTCTCGAAGTTCTCCAAGAGCTTCTTCCATCTTTTGTGATATATTGTCCTCCTTGTTCTCCTGCACCTTGAGTTCTTTCATGGCATCTTGAAGCCTGATCTCTACTTCAGGTGATGATTCCTTGGACTCTTTGACCTCGGACCTAACCTCTTTTAGTTTGTCAACCTCTTCTAGCTTATCGACCTCAACAATCTCTTCTTTCTTTGAGGTGTCACCTACCTCACTCTTGTGCCTACGATGTCGCTCAGAGGCATGCCCGACCATGGTTTTACCCTCAGGTACTCTCACTCCCAATGGCTGCGAGGATATCAGAGAGGATAGAGGTCTCCTTTGGTTCCTGAAGCACACCCGCAGCGTGAAGGAGAAGTCGTTCTGTGAAAGGGATACGCTCGCTTTCATGGGAACAGAACTTGCTTGCTACAACTGTCAGCATAGTGGCAACAGGAAGGGAGTTTCCCTTCTTGGCTGACTTTATACGTTTCAGGTATTCTTCTGCGAACATGGGAGAACTGACTATCTCAGAGAGGTCGGTTTCAGGGATACTAGAGAAACTGCCTGTCTGCAGTGGTAGTTCGTGTTGTACGGGAGTCTGTGGTTGTGATGGTTGTCTGATTCCTTTCAACAAGTCCTTCAGCTCATCAGAGAGAGGATGACTCTCACTTAGCTCGGGATGTGCCTTGAATACTTCCGCCATTGTGTCCCTGACCAGTGGATCATTCCATTCTCGACTTGGTAGTGGAATATTGACAAGTTCAGCAAGAGGTAACACCTGGATATTGGCAGGAACGTTTCTGATCATGACTCGGATGACCGCTTCTCCCACTTCCATGCCACCGATATGATTGATTTGGGCATCAGTGCACAGGGCTTGCCTGCCTACTAGAAGACGTTCCTCTAAGTCGGTAAGAGTGTGAATAATGATATTTCCGGGAAGTTTCACAGCTTCTGGGACCATACTTCCTGGAAGCTGGTCTATCAGGAGCAGACTGAGACCGTTCCCTCGTTGAATGCGGAGCATCTCCACGATATTGTCGATGGCCTTCTGTTTGGATGTTGGTTCTGCATATCCCGAAGGTCCAGATGCACGCTTTAGCAGGTGATGGGCTTCTTCGAGAACGAGAAGATGACTTACCTGTTTCTTTGGATTGGCAATGAGATACTCACTGATACCTGCGGTGAGAGCTCCAGTGAGCAGGGCTCTGTCCTCAGGGGATAGGTCTCGGGTTTCAATGATGGTGGGATGGGCAAGTAATTCGGGGATTGAGAGCCCTTTGGGAGTATTGAGCATATCCACCAGTATCTCGTTTCTGAACATACTGCGAAGGCGCGCATCAAGGGCTCCATAGAAATCTCTACTCATCTCCTCACCATAGGAGATGTGGCTCGTGGCTACCTGCTGAAAGGCGTGATAGAGGTCTGCAAGGACTATTGCACGCCCTCTCACGTTACCCATACGACCCCATCCACAGTTCTCGTACATAGTGTTGAAGATGTCATCAAAATGCATAGAGATGACTCCATCATTTGGAAGAGCTGCAGTGTGAACGTCAGTCAATCTATCGATGTATTTACCCACTGGAACCCCTGGAGGGACATCCCACATATTGTAACGGAGCGGTGCAATGTCTGGGTTTCCTGCCGTGAAGATACGAAATTCAGGAAATAGATCCTTGAGAAGTCGCCAGTCACCAACATTTCCTGGTGTAATAATGATGGGGATGACCTGATTTTGATAAGCCTGAGCTACTAGACTTACCGAGGTAGTGGTCTTTCCTGAACCAGTGTTCCCGTAAATTCCGATATGTGAGGCTAGCATTTTTCGAATAAAACCATGGGGCTGTGTCTTCTGAGGTTCACCGTTCCTGAGAGTATAGCCCAGTAGGATGAACCTCTCCAAAGGATGGCTCCATAGACCATCGCCCTTCTTCTTTTTCTTCCATTTGTATGTTGAACTTGTTCCCAGTTTTTGCTCCTGTTTCTCTCGAACATGTTGTTGCATGGGGGTTTCCTTGGGATTATCTTGCGAATCCTGCATCTCAGAGATATCTACATTGCCTGTTGCGAACTCCTCTCGCCTTGACACCTTCAACCCAAGGTCGCATTGTGGGAGTATAAAATAGGTGGTCGCCTCTTCAGGAGTGAGGATAGTGTGATTTCCTACAGGTCTGCCAGCAAGTGCCTTCTCAAAATCTTTCTTACCTTTCTTGATCTTGACCTTCATGTCCCTTTCCTTATCAGCTGGAGTAATCCCACTCATGAGAACGGCTATCACACTTTTAGCTTGTGACTCAGCATACTTCTTGTCTTGATTCCAGTAGGTAGCTACTACGGAAACCTTTCCCAGATAGTGGCTGCTCATTCGCCGTATTTGTCTATTCAGACGTTCAGCTTCTCGAGCAGCTTTGGCATTGACCTTGGTTGTTGACTGCTGTGAATCAGGTGAGAATAATCCTGGAGAAGAAACGACAGTTTGAGAACGTGACACGGATTGCTCATATTCTCTCTCTAGACCCTTTACCTTGCGTTTACTGCTCTTAGAGGGAGTGATAAAGACTTGAAAGATGATATTGTCAATGCCCTGAAGCATTTCACCTACAGCAACCATTGGATCTAACGGAGGGAGTCCCAGGTTACTGTCTTCAGTGACTAGTGGTTCTCCGGTTAGGCAGGCTGATACACCTTCCATGTTGATGCTAACGGTATGTCCTGAGAATTGTGAAGGAATATTTGTCTTGAACTTTGGTAGATGTGCGCTGATTGAAGCGAAGAGGGAGGAAATTCTATTCTTCAAACGTTCCTGATCATGAGCCCAGGTAAGGAAAAAGACTCTAGTTCTTCCATCGATACGCTCCAGTCGAAGACCTACCGGGGTTTCTGTAACCATCATTCCGCGTAAGATACCTCTGAAAGCTTGACGGTAGATTGTGTTCTTTTTTCCATCATCAGAGAGTTTCAGATATTCCTCAGGAATCTCAACTAACTCTACTGCTTCAATGATCAATGGTCCTCTCAATGATTCAAACATAACTAGCCACCTATTACATAGTGAACATAGATGGGTAGAGTAATCATATGTCTTTGCTACATGTCAGAAGTCAAACATGAGATGTTTAATCATTGAAAGAGGATAGTATATCGTTTCGAGTTGCTAAAATGAATCAATGGTCCCTTCAACAGAGATTAGAGAACCGATTATTCGACTTCTGGTATGTGCAATGGCCTCACTTTGCAGAATTGAGGTGATTATGTGCGGAAAAGGAATGAATCCCAGGCTGTCGCTCTACCAACTGAGCCACGGTGGCTTATTATCGGTGTCGCCAGAGAATACAATATTAACGTTGCTGTTTGTAGTAATAATCATGGGATTTGGGAGCGTACATCTGATATGGAAGAAGTAGACCTCAATACAATTATTCTTGATTTCCTTCATTCTGAAACAGGATGGGGAAATCCATTACGTCCTAACTGTGAGTTTGAGGAGTTGACACTAGGTGAGATAGAAAGACTTCTTGATGACAAGATCAGAGTTACGTTCAGGTACCATTTCGATGAGGATGGTTTCTCTCAATATGACAAAACACATGTTCTTGACGGTGATGTAATTATCGATGTTTCAGGCGAAATATCTGAGTTTGAACTCAAGGAAATTCACACAGGTGTAGCTTCTAATATTGCTCCATATAGACCACAAAGTCATTGAGAAATCTAATTATTGATTATTAGGAAGTTAACTAACCATGAGTTCATTCTGTGATGATTTTCCAAGAGGCGCACCAATCTGCTTGATTGTGTTTGTTGGTGCGGTCATTGTCCTATCTGGCTTTATCCTACAGAGATTTCTTCCTGAAGCTGTAAGTGTTGCATTCTTTTTCATGGTAATCTTGTTTGCAACTATCATCTGCCTCTATGGCATCAAGAACGGCGTGCTGAACTGACCTATCCCGCTCCAAATATGAATGGAAACACATTATCAAGAATCATCATGATGAAGAAGCCAATCATCAACCCCCACGTTGCAAGTCGTTCATTGCCACCAGAATGGCTCTCCGGAACCATCTCATCCCCAACAACGAATATCATTGCCCCTGCGGCGAAAGCTAGTCCATAGGGAAGAAGACCTACTGCGAAAGTTACCACAGAAACTCCAATTAATCCGCCAATTGGTTCTACAAGACCTGTCAGTGTTGCCAGTCCTACTGCATATTTTCTTGAGTAACCTTCTCTTACCAATGGTGCTGCAACTGCAAGTCCCTCTGGTATATTCTGTAATCCAATTGCTACAGCCACAGACATTCCAGTCATAACATCTCCCCCTCCAAACGACACACCCACTGCAAGCCCCTCTGGAAAGTTGTGTATCGTTATCGCAATGACAAGAAGCCATACTCTGCTTAAGTTTGATGATGGACCTTCAGCTCCCTTCTGAAAGTGTTCATGGGGCAAGTATTTGTCAGTCATATGAACAAACAAAGCTCCTAGCAAGAACCCTGCTCCTACAATGGTAAATACTCCAGTCCAGCCAGCATCCACTACAGCCTGTTCTTGAAAAGCAGGAACAAGAAGACTAAATGCTGAGGCTGCCAACATTACTCCTGCAGCAAACCCAAGCATCAAATCTAATGATCTTCTACTGAAATCTTTCTTCAAAAGGATTGGTAGAGCGCCTAAACCTGTTGCTAAGCCAGCTAAGAGACTTGCAAGAAACCCCATGGAAATTGGATCTGAAAAGAGCTGCATGGTGTTTGCCTCGAATAGAATTTGATATACCTTGTAGTATAAGGCGCTTACTGTATATGTCTACAAAAAGTTGGCCTCACTAGGAGGCCAGAAAAAAGAACAAATTGGGGGTGGATGCGGCGTTTCTTAACGAATTCTCACTTAAGTTCCTCCGAATACTTCATCGTCATGATATTATCAGTTTGATACCTTATAGGCGCCTCTGACCTGCATCCTGCTTTTGGTGAATAATATTCAACTGCAAGATACTTCTATGTTCAACCCTTCTCCTGCCAGTGTCGCCACCTCCTCGTAATTCTAATGAATTACAAAAATTAGCAAGAGCTTTGTCGACATTCATCGGGATGGGATCCCTCCTGAAGGCCGGGCGTCCTTCTCCTGTTTTGATACTAGAACATCACTTCCAGCAACAGAGAGAGTTTCCACAGTTCTTACCACGGCGGGGTCATTATCACTCCTACTAGTTCCATCACTGAAACTAACAAGGTCCGACTGGACAAAGTGAAAAGCCGCGGACTCCCCAGAACCTGATGCTGGTTCCTTCTTGGAGAGTAAGGACTTCCCTTTGGAAGAAGGCT
>JABCSP010000166.1 GCA_018238825.1 Candidatus Thorarchaeota archaeon
GCTTGTTCAAACAGCGCGTCATGCAACTGCGCTGACATATCTAGCAGACCTGTTTCAGGCTTCATTAGGAGGAGTTTCATTATTTGATCCAGTTCTTGATATAATAGCTCTTTCAATTTGGACAATTGGATTTGTTATTCTTTCGTTGCTGGCTCACCGTAGGACGATTGAACGAAGATTATAGTGAGATGTTTGAGATCATTCAGGGTTGATAGTGAACTCACTATCCTCATCATCTTCAGTGTCTTTCTGAGATTTCTTTGTGATAATCTCCCCATGAGTTGCAAACAAACTTTCGAAGAGCATGAGTGTTTGTTTCACAGTTTCTGTCCAAATATCATGTGGATCTTCCTGGGGGTCTGATGCTTGTTGTTTGATTGGATCAATCAAAGCACGTACTTTTTGACAACTCTCATCATCCCATGCACTTTGATCCATGATCTCTTCGATCTTTCTGATAATCTTGCCACGCAGAGATGTGAACCGCATCCTTTCTTCATCAATACTTACTAATCGTTTGTTTACTTTGCCAAGTTCCCTAAGAAGGCGTTTCACTGCAGTAACATCCGGTCTTGCTTCTGGAATAATGAATCCTTTTGGAACAAGAATGCGACGTGTTTTATCTCTTCGAGTAAGGCGAACAGTAAAAACATCTGGTAAGATTGTTGTAGAAAGTCCGAATCTCGCATTCAATCTATAATACACTCTGTCTGGACCCAGTTCACTCTCACCATGAAATCGTTCAACTAATCCTGCTTCTTGTAACGCCTCTAGATGTTTGAGTACGCCACGATAATTTGTACCTAACACCTTACTCAACTCGTAAGGATATCGTGCGTCTTGTGCGAGTAACTAAAGTATTCTCCTTCTAGTTACGTTTCCAAGAGCCTTGAACACTTTGTCAAGTTCGCCTGGTCCTTCTTTTGACAATTTTAATTCCTTCTCCAATTTCATTCAGATATCATTTATTTCTAAAGATAGTCTACTTTCTGCCATATAGTAAACAAGAATGTTAACCATTCAATATAGAGTCTGTCAGGTTCCCAGAACTCTATGCCAGAAGTTGATGTCCACTCCGGATAGATATCTTGTCCATCATTTTGAATCATCAATATATTTTGATCTCCATGCAGCTATTGAACCTCAATCAATGCATCTATGATACCTTTAGTACCTTAGCATTTAAGGCTTCTCAAGTAGTCGTTTAGCAGGCGCGGATTTTGATTGTTGAATCACTTCAGCCGGTGGTTCAGTGCTCTTTCCTTGACTTCTATATCTCTCAAGGAGGGTTTCTCCCTTCTCATATATTGCACCCTGCCCAGTAAGGAATCCACTTGCTACTCCTTCTTTTTTCGTTATTACTGGTCTTGACGCTTTCATCATGAGGTAGCGTAAAAACTCAAGATCTGTGACTTTTCTCACCATTTTTCGCTGATATCTCATCTTTTCTTCTTCCCAAGTGAGAACATCATGTTCTGTCAGCCCTTTGAAGAGTTTATTCTTGAGTTTTACATCTTTAGCCATCGTGGAGTAACCTCGAAAAGTTAACCAAGGTTAGAAAGATAAGATGCTGATATATTGCCTTGTGATACTAGGAGAATACTAGACAGTAATTTTCAATCTTACTCTTGTAGGTCTAGAAGATTCACTTCTATTTGCTTCTATATGCACAGATAGCATAGATGATCACTAGGACTGCGATCAGAAGCATGATTCCAAGCATGTCAATTACATAGACAAAACCAACTATAGCTGCTACTAAAATAGCGAGTAATCCGCCTATGATAGGACCAGCTTTTCCAAAGTATTTGATTAGGTATCCGATAAAAGTATCATCTAACGACATTTGATAATTGCTTGTGTGAATGGATTTAAGGTTCTTCATTTACTTCTTCTTACTCATCATCTCACTGAGTTTGGGAAAGATTCGACCCGTTTGTTGCATGTAATCCTCATAGTCCTTACCAAATTGTTCGATCATCATCACTTCTTCGCGTTTAATTCGTGCATAGACAAGAGGAACTCCAAGCAATGCAAATACTGTGAGGGGCAGATTAGCAGTTAGGAATATCATTCCGAGATTGAATAGATTGTGAACAGAATAGAGTGGATGACGAACTCTACTATATGGACCTGCTGTGACGATCTTTTGTGCCTCTTCAGTTTCTAATGCATAGGAATAGTGAGTTCCTAGGGTGCGATGGACCCACACAGCCATCGGAATGGAGAGTAGAATCAACACAAATCCAAGCCATCTCAAATTTTCAGGAATCGGGAGAACAGTCCATGGTATCCAGCTAGGATTCCAGACATAGAGAATAATTAAGATGATCTCAAGTGGAGTTAACAAAACAAGGACATAACCTGTCCAACCTTCCTTTCTCATAGCTTCTCGTCGTTCTTCTCGAGTTCTTGGAGCATTAGGGTCTCTTGATCTTCTGACATAGTATCCTCTTACAATCCAGAATGATACGAATGATACGACGAATAGTGCAGCGAAGAATAATTCTTCAGCCAATCTTTACTCATCCATTTTCCTTGTCAGTATCTTCGGTTGGAGCTTCTTCCTCAGTCTTTTTCTCTTCTTTTACAGGTGTAAATACTGCTGCAGTTTCTTCTTTCTTTTCTGTAGTATCTGTAGTTGTATGATAGAGACTTTCTGAAGAGGTCTTCTGGAATTGTGTGACCGCAGTCCAGGTTGCCGATTTATCCGCCAAAGATGTGAGACCCTTTACTCTGAACATAACAAAAGCTGAAATGACAATAAGAATGATGTTCATTACTAGAAGGTAAAATGATCCGACTCCTACAGCAAAAATATACGGGTTACCGGTTGCAAGACCAAGAACTACCATCATTGAAGCATTTACTGCTGGTGGCATGAGTGCAGCAGAGATAGCAACACCAACTAGTGATGACATGTCACCTTTTGTGACTGAAACTGCAACTGCCGCCCCTGAGAATATTGCTACTCCAACATCTAATGGTGAGAAACCTGCACGTCTGGTGATTTCATTGATTACTACTATATTTCCCTCGCTATCAAAGAAAGCTAATATCGTCGGTATCATATCCGGTTGAAAGAGTGGCATAACAAGTGCCATGACTACACCCACTGAGAGTGATAGAACAATGCCAATCACTTCATTGATTGTGCCTTTTACAAAGAGTTGGTTGTTTCGTACTACGTAGCCAAAAGCTATTGCAAGCATTGGTCCCATCAAGGGGCTCAGAAGCATAGAAGCAACGATAACCGTGACATTATTCTGTATCAGTCCAAAACCGGCCATGACTGCTGCTAAGATAATGAATGCAATGTAATCGAAACTCAATGAAGACTGTTTTTTCACATTCTCGTAGATCTCTTCAACAGCAAGAGTTGCATCACGTTGGATTTTTGAGTCATTCGCCTTTTCTTCAGACTCTCTTGGGAGTGATGCCTTGAGATCAAGTATGTCAACAAAACCATACTCGACTCCTACTCCTCTGCTCTTAAGCGCCTCAATTGTTTCATTCACAGAATCATCTGAAATTCTGAATTGCAATACCACTGCATTATCAGAAGTAAATTTCATGACGTTCTTGATATTAAGCCCATCAAGAAGAAAATCGTATACCGCCTCAATCTTCTCAAAGGGTACAGTAATTTGAACCTGCTTCACTGGCTTGCAGCTCCCGTAATTATAGTTCTCGTCATGGGAGGGCTCTTAAGGATATCTGGGAAAGCTCATTGTAGTCATTGTAATACCTATATTACCAATTTCAAAAAAGTAAACATGCCTATCAACATACTTTTCTTTGAGTTTCATAACGCCAGCGTTGCTGGTACATCTAATGGGCGTTTTTGAGATTCTTATTGCTTGGTTTGTTCTCTCACTTACTGGAGCTTTAGCACCAGGCCCTCTAACTGCTGCTGTAGTTATGCAGAGCAGTAAACACGGACGCCTTCATGGAATCTTACCTATGGTTGGACATGCAATTGTTGAGTTGGGTATTATTGCAGCAATCATCCTCAGTGTACAAGCACTTACTCTTACTCCTCTAACAATTGATATCCTCGTAGGTTTTGGTGGAATTATCATAATTCTTTTCGGATTATTAGCACTCCGTGACTACAGATACCGTGAGGTAATTCAAGAAGAAGAAGAAACTTCTAAGGTCACAACTTCTTCAGTAATAGAAGCTACAGCTCATGGTGCTGCCGTGAGTATTTTTAGTCCCTATTTCCTAATTTGGTGGTTTGGCGTGGGACTTGCTAATGTGACAATGTTGGTTGGGACCCTGCAAATTGGAGTAGGTACAGTCTTTCTTGCTGGTGTGTTGATCTATGTGACTCATGTATCAACTGATTTCCTCTATGGTGCAGTACTAACTTTTGGAACTGATGCTGCATCTAAGAAGGCTAAGATTGGTGATATCAACTGGGTGAGTGTTTTCATTGGAGTCGTGCAGATTGGACTAGGTGTGTGGTTTGTTATCCTAGCAGCGCCAGGACTGTTTTCTGCACTTGGATAACATTCTACATAGTACTCATTAGGACGTCGTCAACTTATGTGGTCGGTGATTCTGTGCCAACGATACTTGTTACCGGATTCGAACCCTTTGATGGTTTCACTCTTAATCCCTCTGAAGAAGTAGCCAAAGCCCTTGATGGAAAAATAATCAATAAGCACTCGTTAGTTGGATTGGTTCTACCTCTTGATTACAAGAATGCACTTGAAATAATCGACAAAGCTCTTGACAAACATAAACCAGACTACGTTCTGTGCTGCGGACAAGCAAACAGAGCTGTAATCACCATAGAACGAATTGCCATCAATGTCCTCAGTACCAAGAGACCTGACAACTATGATAATACTCCAAAAAGTGATGTTATCAACTATGAAGGTCCTGCTGCGTACTTCGCAAATCTTGAACCACAGACACTAGTTCAAATTCTGAAGGACAAGGAAATTCCAGCAGAGGTCAGTTATTTTGCAGGGGCCTATGGGTGCAATTGGCTTCTTTACAATGTAATGCAACGGATTGAGTATGGTGAATTAGAAGCGCAAGCAACTTTCATCCATTTTCCTCCAATGCCATCTCAAGCAATACAGAAGGATATGATGTTTCTTGCACCCATGCCGCTGGATATGATGATGCTGGATATGCTGATTGATGCAATGGTGACTATTATCAAATCTCTTGATTAGTGGTTAGTCCTATCTCGGTCCCGAAGTAGCTGAGAATGATGAATCCAACAATTGATGCAAGTATTGTTGCTACAACTCTTTCGAGTATCATCAATGGGAAGATTAGAGCAAATGAGAACCCTACAACTGCTGGGAGGTCAAGTAGGAAAACTGACCCCATTGCCATCATTGAGTGATCAAGCATTACACCCACGAACATGTAGGGTATCAATTGGAGATATTTGGATATTCCAGTCCGATTCCAATCAAAAGTAATTTCTTTGAATTGAAGAACCACGGCAATGATTGTTGCGAGCATGTAAGGAAGC
>JABCSP010000167.1 GCA_018238825.1 Candidatus Thorarchaeota archaeon
TTCAAGATCCTTTTCATTGCACATTATGATGTTGTTCCTTTTGGGGAAGGCTGGAAAACAGAACCTCTTCTCCTCAAGGTTGAAGGTGACAAGGCTTATGGTCGTGGGACCTGTGATGACAAAGGAAACATCGCATCACTCTTACTTCTCGCAGAGAAGCTAGCTGAAACTGACTTGCCCTGTAATGTAATGTTTGCTGCAACAGGTGATGAAGAGATTGGTGGTCGCAATGGAGCCTCTATGCTGAAGGATTGGTTAATCAAGCAAGGTCTCTTTCCCGATTTCATTGTCATTGCAGATGGACTTCATCAACAGATTATCCATAGACGAAGGAACATCCTTCCTGCATTTATTAAAATCAAAGAAAAACTCTCTAAGATTAAGGGTACTGCTGAAACCGTTCGGTTCGCCACAGAGACCTATGGTACTGATTCTAGACACAGTGCGTATCTGCGACCAGGCGTTGATCGACATGCAATGCTTACAGCATCCAAGTATCTGGATCTTCACCCCGAGGCAGTGGTGACAGACGTGAGAGGTGGATTTGTCAAATCTAACGTTGTACCTGATTGGGCTGAGATGGATGTAATTCACCCTGATCTTTCTGGACCAGAATTAACCTACGATGAAAACTTGACTGATTTAATGAGATTGTTGTTATCAATCTCACAAGCTGCCTTTCCTACTAAACACTCAGACAAAGGGAAGATAATTTCTCCAAATCTATTATCGAAAGAAGGAAACCTCTGGTCACTGTATTGTGATATCAGAGCTATGACTAATGATGGTGAGGCTGTCAAGAAAGCAATCGAGGATGCAGTTAAAGGTCACCTGGAATTATTCTCATTGAAAGTATCATCCGGAGTCGGATATGTAGAATCCGATCCTGACTCTCGATTAATTCGAGCTATGAGATGGGCGCTTGAGAAAGAAGGCATCACCTACAAACTCATCGAAGGTTTTGGCGGATCCGATTCACGCTACTTTGCTGGTCAAGGGTCTGATCTTTTTGATTTCGGTCCTGAAGGAGATAATCTTCATGGTGCTAATGAGTGGGTTTCATTGATCTCTATACGGGAGAATGCTGAGGTCTTCCACACCATGCTTGAGGTCTTGAGTAGGGATAAGAGCCCTGTCTAGTCTACATGGCAGACATTCCGACCTTCAGTTTCAGGTCATCTATATCCCACTCTTTGATGTAGGAGTACTTCTTCCAACCTGGTTCTTTATCAGGTCCAACCAAATCCAAGGTTACTGCTCTTGTTTCATTCTTCAGATATTCTTCGAACATCTGTGCTAGTTCCACTGACTCATTATCTGAGAAATGAAGAACTATGTCTATTGATTGCTCTACTTTGAGATCCATCTCTTTCCTCATTACCTGGATACGTCTTGTGACATCTCTAACCAGGCCTTCAGCTTCAAGCTCCTTTGTTCTTGTGACATCTACGTAGACTTTTCCTATCTTACTATCTGCATAGCTGAGGTGTTCAGGTAGGCTCTCCTCGAAATCAACATCCCCTTTCACAAGTTCTAGTTTCTTACCCTTTACTAAAAGGGTCGCTTTCCCTTTCTCAAGGTCCTCTCGAAGTTTGACTGCATCAACCTTCTGCAGCTGGGCAACTAGATGTTTCATCAGATCCTTGTACCGTGGCCCTAATGCCTTGTAATTAGGTTTCACTGAAAGTTGAGTGAACTCAGCTAGGACATCAGTAAGAACAGCTTCAAAGTCCCTCGTGTTTAAGTCATCAAGTAGAAGGTCTTTCAGACTCTCTGCTCTCTTGCTAGTTTCTTTATCTTGTGCTATCAGAGTGACCTTTGCTACCGGATGTCGCAGCTTTACGCCCTTCTTATTTCTAGCATGACTAGAGGCAGTCCTGAGTTCCTGTAACACATCAAAGGTTTCCTCCATCTCTGAATCCACTAGTTTGTCAACTAACATTGGCATATCTGTCAAATTTATTGATTCAGGGAGACCTTCTGCAAAACGAACTAAGAAGTCCTTATGCAATTTTTCACATATGAACGGTGTGAAGGGATTGAGTAGACGTATGAATGTCTGAAGAGAATAATACATGACATCGTAAGCCATTACTTTCTTTGGGTCCTCCTTGTCTAACCAAACACGTTTCTTCACTAAGGGCAGGTATACTCTGCTAAAATCTTCTGATATGAACTCCAACAATACACGACCTGCTTGATGCCAGAGATATTTGTCCATGTGTTCGTGGTACTCTTTCACAACGCTCTCTAGTCGGGAGAGTAGCCATTTGTCCTCCAAATTGGCTTTAGGCAGGAATTTCATCAATCTCTTTCTATCGAACTTGAACTTGTCTAATTCCATGTAAGTTTCTGAGAACAGAACAACATTCCAGAGGACATCTAGTTTCTTCCTCGTGAGGTCTATCTCTTTCGGATTATGATTCATTCTTGACCATGAGGCAGATCGCGTAAGCATGAATATACGGAATGGGTCCGCACCTATAGTTTCCAGAGCATCCTTTGCCCATACCACGTTTCCACGTGACTTACTCATTTTTCCTCCATCTGCATCAAGAACATGTTCTTGACTTACACAATCTTTGTACGGAGCTGAACCATGCATCACAACTGAAGTATAGAGAAGACTGTAGAACCATCCCCTAGACTGATCCACTGCTTCTGTAATGAAGTCGTATGGAAATAGTCTATTGAATAGACTTGGGTCTTTCAAATAGTCTACACTCGCGGTGTGAGCCATTCCTGAGTCGAGCCAACAATCAGTGACGAATTGTTCACGATGCATTTCACCCTTACATTTCTCGCACTTGAGAACAACCTCGTCAACCCAAGGTCTGTGCATCTCAAAGTCATCAGGGAATTTTATTGCTCGTTCTTTAAGCTCCTTTCTAGACCCTACAACGACTTCCGATTGGCAATCATCACAGATCCAGACAGGTAGTGGAGAGCCCCAGACTCTTGATCTGGATATGCACCAATCATCTGCATTGGCTAACCAGTCTCCAAATCGCCCTGCTCCTGCCCAATCTGGAGTCCATTCAACATCGTTGTTTGCTTTGACAAGTTTGTTTCTAACTCCAGTCATTTTGAGGAACCATTGAGTCTTGTCAGCAAGATAGATGAGAGGGGTATCACAGCGCCAGCAATGTGGATACTCGTGAGATACTGTTTCTTCATGAACCAAGAGACCTTTCTTCTTGAGAAGTTGCGAAACTTCTGCATTTGTATCAAAGACCATTTTGCCTTCAAACATTGGAACTTCATCTGTGAATTTGCCTGTGGTCGCAACAGGGGCTAAGACTGGTACCTTGAACTCTTTACCTACTTCAAAGTCATCAGGTCCAAAACCTGGTGCAGTGTGAACTAACCCTGTGCCATCCTCGACTGTAACATGTTTTCCTGTAACCACTGCGTGCATGTATTTTTCATTATGCTCTTGATGGAATGGAACCTCGTCATGGAAGGGATGTCTGTATTTCCAGCCAAGCATCTTCTTACCAGTAAGGGACTCTACTTTGCTATAGGAGTCTACCTTGGCCTTCTCCATGACCACCTCAACTAGATCTTCAACAACCCACCAGAATTCTCCACCAACATCTAACTTTGCATACTTGTATTTCGGATGTACTGAAACCATCTCATTTGATATTAGAGTGAACGGAGTTGTTGTCCAGATAACTAGGTACTCGTTTTCTCTATCTCTCAGCTCAAACTTCACGTATATTGAAGGATCTACCTTAATTGCATATCCCTGAGACACTTCATGTCCTGAAAGTGCAGTTACACATCTGGGACATGTCGGATTGACACGATATCCTCTACCAAGCAAACCCTTCTCATTTGCCATTTTCAAGAAATGCCAGACATGCTCTATGTAGTCATCTTTTCGTGTCTGGTATGCTTCAGGATAGTCCAACCAGAGACCAAGTCTTATGGAATCATTCACCCATCGCTCAAGATAAAAATCGACTAAGTCCTTGCACTTCTGAACAAAGACATCCATTCCCACGTTAGAATCACTGAGCCCTTTCTCTACGATGCCTTCTTTCTTCTCCACTTCGAGTTCAACTGGCAGACCCTGCATATCCCAGCCAGCTCGTCTCCACACATCATAACCACGCATGGTCATATACCGGATTTGTGTATCTTTCATGGCTCGACCACGTGCATGACCTACATGCATGAACCCGTTAGTTGTTGGTGGGCCTTCCAGAAAATTCCATTTTGGTCCTGAACTTCTAAGTTTGAGTGTCTTATCATAGACCTTCTCCTTATTCCAGAAATCAAGGACCTCTTCTTCCACAACCAGTGGATCGTATCGTTTTGGTAACTGGCTCATTTTAGTAACCTCTCACGATGTGCTATAGATAAATAATCAGAAAATGATTGCCTACCCTCGTAATCAGATGAGGACCATGAATAGCCACAGCTAGGTAATTGACCAACCCTGCTATCTAATTTGGCAATCCATCCATTCTCACCTATATGGGCACTCTGGTTTTTGTCACTGCCCCTAGTTAAAAAGATTAGGCTAGCCATACTTGACCATTGAATAGGTCAGACTAAGGTTTAATTGTTGGATACCCTTGAGCTAAACTAGACACCTGATTGGGGTTGTAAACAGCTGCGCAAATCCTGGACGAACCTTGACATCAATGAAACCAATAGTTGAATAAAGGCCATTCATTCTTGTATGGGCTTAAAAGCTCCACACAAGACCATATACCGACTCTGAATGTTGACCAACAAGGCCTACAGGTATGAACTGGACCCCAACAACATCCAGAGGTCATCCCTTGCTCAACATGCAGGAGTAGCTCGTTTTGCCTACAACTGGGGTCTCGAACAACGTATTGCAAGATACAAGAACAATCAGGGTGACGACCGGTTCACTGATGCCATGAAGCAGCACAAGCTCCTCAACTCCATGAAGAAAACAGAGCTCTCATGGATGTACGAGATCTCCAAGTGTGCACCCCAGGAGGCCCTGAGAGACCTTCATCGAGCCTTCAAGAACTTCTTCCGAGGACTCAAGTCTGGAAAGAAAATTGGATTTCCTCGCTTCAAGAAGAGGGGAGTCAGGGACAGCTTCAGATTGACCGGAATTATCAAGTTCCATGAACGGGCGATACAGCTCCCGCGGATCGGAAAGGTCCGGCTTAAGGAGAAGAGGAAGATTTACTATAGTGGTAGGATCCTCTCGGTAACAGTGAGAAGGAGAGCCAACAGATGGTTCGTGTCAGTCACTGTGGAGGAAAATATCCTTGACCCACAACCCGTAAGGGGCGCACCAGTGGGTGTGGACTTGGGCGTGAAGACTCTGGCCACACTGAGTGATGGTACCTCCTTTGCTAATTCACGAGCCCTGGGAAGACGATTGAGGAAACTGAAACAACTACATAGGTCTCTATCACGAAAGAAGAAAGGAAGTAAGAACCGAGAGAGAGCC
>JABCSP010000168.1 GCA_018238825.1 Candidatus Thorarchaeota archaeon
CGGTTCATGGGAGTGGTCCTTGTGGATATCGAGTCTGGAGAAATCGACTTCTACGAGTCACCACAATCTGGTGAAAGTATCTTTCTCGATAGTACCTATAGGGACTACTATGATTGGCAAGAAACCCCCGCTTGGCTTGAGTCACAGATGAAGTGGCCTGAGGACCTCTATGAACGACAGTTAGATACAGCCTACATTTTCCATGTTGATGAACCTAACACATGGCTTGGAGGTGTAGATTTCCACCAGAATCCAGATGGCTCAGATACACGCTATGTCATCATGAATATTGACGGCGAGGAACGTTTCATCGCTTACCATAATGCTGAGTTTAGGATTGCACGTACTGCCGTATCGGCGCACAATCTTGCAGGGATTTATGTCATGGGTTGCGGTGACAAACATTTCGGACAAATGACGTTCTATAGAGCTGGAGAAAGCGGATCATCACACTGGTTGGGGCCAACTGCGGTCGTTCAGGCCTTTGAAACAAATGATGTGGTCCGAACACAACTTCAACTCTGGGGTGCACATCGGTATGGAAATCGGTTACTGTATCATCTCGGTGGAGACCTCTTCTTTGTTGTTCCTGTCTTCTTGGAAGTAGAAACATCCTCGAACAGGGTAATTCAGAAATTAGGTGGTGTTGGTCTTGTTGATGCCTACACCGGAGAGCGAGTCGAACTCGGTGAAAATGTCATTGAAGCATACTACAAGATGTTTGGACTTCTAAACAGAAGCATCATTGAACAGGGTGAAGTTGGCTTTGAGTCTGCGGTATTCACTCCAATCTCAATAGACTCAGGAGATTTCACAAGTCTTACTACTCTGATACGTAACAATGCAAACATATCACAGCATATCTATCTGGATATTGTGACTCCCCCAACAAACTTGCAATACACAGCAAACTTCACTATCCAGTGGCATGGATTGGAAGTTACACCAATATCGTATGGAACAAATACAACATACACACTTGATATTGGAAATCTTGGCGCGGGAGACTTGTATGGTACGGCACCA
Organism: Candidatus Thorarchaeota archaeon; assembly: GCA_018238825.1. Taxonomy (GTDB): domain Archaea; phylum Asgardarchaeota; class Thorarchaeia; order Thorarchaeales; family Thorarchaeaceae; genus SMTZ1-45. The sequence goes on from JABCSP010000168.1 coordinate 1,027, forward strand.
CAAATCACAGTCATACTGCCTGATGGTACTGTGCTACAACAATTCCTGATCCAGGTGATTCTAAGAACCGATGATGGTGTGGTTGATCAAATCAACCTCCTCCTTACGGTCACTTAGTATCTTGATGTGCTCTGTACCATTCTGAGGTTTCTTGAAGACCTCTCTCTAGTGGTATCTGGGGAGTGAAGCCCAGCAGCTTCTGGGCTCTCTCCATGCTACCAATACTATCTTTGACATCCCCAAGTCTTGGTGCTACATGAACAATCTCTGATTTACAGCCTTGAACATTTTCCTTCATCAGATTTGCCAGATGACGAATAGAAATCAAATCATTTCCAGAGATGTTGATTGTTGCACCGATGGCATCATTTAGTTCTCCAGCAAGCAATGTAGCTCGTGCAACATCTGAAACGTGAACAAAGCTTCTTGTTTGCTCCCCATCACCCTCTATTTTGATAGGTTTGTTTGATAATGCGTGATTTGTAAAAATTGAAACTACTCCACTATATTCTGAATAAGCTTGACGTGGTCCATAGACGTTGAAGAAGCGGAGAATTGTTGAGTCCATATCATAAGATGAACTGTACGAACGAATGTACATCTCTGCCGCGATTTTCGAAGCAGCATATGGGCTTAATGGCTTGAGGGCAAAATCTTCTTGGATTGGCATTACCTCAGGGTCGCCATAAACAGCTGCACTTGAACTGAAAACTACTCGTTTTGCATTCAACTCTCTTGCCAGCTCCAGAATTTTGACAGTTCCGTTGGCATTCACATCATTTACCAGAAGTGGGTCTTCAATTGACATGCTCACTGAGGATATTGCTGCAAGATGGTAAATTGCATCAACATTGTCACCGATTTGAATGGCTAAATCATCATCACGGATATCTGCTATCAATAACCGAAACCTGTCATTATTTCTAACATTGACCAGGTTCTCCTTCTTGCCGGTCCTCATGTTATCGATACCAATCACATCATACCCTTTTGCTAAGAGTTGATCAACAAGATGGCTTCCGATGAATCCACTTGCCCCAGTTACAATGATGGTAGCAGTCATTTCAATGAATGATTATGACCGTGTTGCTTGTAATCCTTTCCATAGACAACAGCCAGTGAAAATAAATGTACACGTAGTTAGATTTATGAATAACTATCCGCGCGAACCAAAACATCAACCATGGTTAGACCAAGGGCAGGGTTGTCCAATGATTTCAAATCTAATTGAAGTATTACAGGTTGTTATCCTGGTGCTGATGTTCATCTTCTTAGTGGGAGCCATCGAGTATCGAAAGCTCTCCTTTGCGATTATAGCATTTGCAGTTGGGAACGGTTTTCTGAGTCTGTCTTTCTTTGCTCTTGGCGCACCCCTTGTAGCAGTATTCAACCTCTCGGTATTCTCTGGTGCTGTGGCTATTCTCTTTCTAGTTACAATGAACCTAGATTCATCCGAAGTGGAGGGTGAAGAGGAAGCAGTTCTTGATGAGGTGGAAAACTAATGAGATACAAGATTGCGGCCATGACCATGGCTGGTCTGATTTTCTTGTTGATTGTTGGACAGCTTGTAGATCTCACACCTTTCTTACTGGGCTCACCAACACTACTACCTACTGATACAAACCAAGCTGTAGCTGATTGGTTGGGTTCGTTCAGAGCGATTGATCTTCTGGCACAGGTTACGCTCCTACTTGCCGCTGTAATGGCTGCATCTGCCATGTTCAGAGCTACACGAACGGAGGTTGAATAGAATGCTAGACATGCTTCATTTCTATCTCATATTTGCGCTACTCCTTTACTTGCTAGGACTGTATACAATGGCAAGTTCCAAGAATATGGTAAAACTTGTCATGGGTATCGAGATTCTAGTTGCTGCTGTCAATCTCAATTTCCTCGCTTTTGCAGCTTTCACAACTGGACCCGGTGTTATTGGTCCTGTAGATCCTTTAGTACAGAACTTTGTGATAATCTCAATCTGTATTGGTGGTGCTATTGCAGTTGTGGCAATGAGCCTCATTGTGAAAGCCTATCGTCACTATGGAACTCTGGATATCCGTGAATTACGGAGGTTGCACGGATGATTATTCCAATAGACCTAGCTGGTTGGCTAGTATTTCTTATTCCCGCTGCTGGAGCCCTCTTGACGCCGGTCTTTGCTAAAATTCATGGGAATCTAAGGGACTACATGGCTGTACTCGTCGGATTCCTCACAGCCTTCATTGCCATTGACATGCTTCTAACAATGTTTTTTGCACCAGCAGCTTACATCTCCGAACCAATTAGATGGGTTGCAGTTGCTGGGGTTATCGAATTCGGTGTTCTCATTGACCCTCTGAGTGTCCTACTTGCAATCATTGCTGGTGGAATTGGATCCCTCATTATCCTGTACAGTGTCGGATATATGACTGGACACGACGAAGAAGGTAATGTTGTCAAGGACCCGAGCCTCACTCGTTATTACTTCTTCATGCAACTTTTCGTTGCTGGAATGACCCTTCTAGTTGTTGCTGATAATTTACTGATGACTTTTATCGGCTGGGAGATTGTCGGAATGTGTAGCTATACTCTGATTGGCTTTTGGCACAACATGAAGACCCCTAGCCCAGTCCCCGAGTATGAAACTGAGGGAGAGTACAACGCAGCCAGTGGAATGAAAGCATTCATGGTCACACGAGTAGGAGACATTGGTCTTCTTGCTGGTGTAGTCCTCATGTTCTTCATTGCTGGTACATTCAACTATCAGGAAATTACACTTCTTGCTGAAACAAACGCTTGGCCCATTGATATTGGCCTAGTAACAAGTCTATTGCCACTCGTTGCCCTTCTCCTTCTTGCAGGTCCGATTGGTAAGAGTGCACAGTTCCCCCTTCATATCTGGTTACCTGAAGCTATGTCAGGGCCAACGACGGTTTCTGCCCTCATTCACGCAGCCGCAATGGTCAAGGCTGGTGTGTATTTAGTAGCCCGAATGGTTCCAATCTTCCTAGCAGTGATGGAGCACATGGGTGGTATGATTATCTTCTTCCAGACTGTTGCCTGGATAGGAGCATTCACTGCGTTCATGGCTGCAACAATGGCCCTGATGCAGGATGAGATTAAGAAGGTATTAGCATATTCCACGGTTTCTCAGCTTGGATACATGTTCATGGCACTTGGCGCCTCAGGCTTAGTTGTTGAGAGCGCTGCTGCCTATGCTGCAGGAGCATTCCACTTGATGGCTCATGCAATCTTCAAGGCACTTCTATTTCTCGCAGCTGGTTCAGTTCTTCATGCGACCCGGACGAAGAAAATGAGCGAGATGGGTGGAATCAAGGACGATATGAAGATCACGCGGTGGGCATTCACTTTTGGAGCCCTCGCACTTGCAGGAGTTTTCCCATTTGTTGGGTTCTGGTCCAAGGAGCTCATCTTTGAAGCACTTTGGCATGGTCAAGCGTATCTTCTCTTTGGAATGGCCTTTGTAACTGCTATTTTGACTGCATTCTATACATTCAGAATGGTCTATCAGACCTTCCATGGAGAGAAGTCTGCTCACATCAAGGAGTTAGAATCGAATGGTCATCACATTCATGAAGCTCCTCGTACTATGACTATCCCCCTCATAATTCTGGCAGCATTCGCTTTGATTGGAGGTATCTTCGAGTTAGGTTTCTTTAAGATGTTCATTCCCGTTGGTGAGAATATTCTACACTGGGATCATCTTGTACCCTGGGCCTTCGGCTTGACAACCATTCTTACTGTAATTGTCTGGGGAGCTGGTATTGGTCCTGCTTACTGGATATACTGGAGAAATGGTCACGACTTCAGTGGATTGAAGCAGAGTGGTGTCTATAAGTTTCTTGAGAACCGTTGGTACATCAACGCACTTTGGTACAAGATATTCGTTGATGGATATCTATGGTTCAGTAATGGACTGATGAATCGAGTTGAACCCGCCTTGATTGCTTTTAGTGGAGCTCTCGGTGGTGGGATGGAATCCCTGTCAAAGGGTTGGAGACGTACAATGACTGGTGTGCTCAATACCAATGTATTGGGTATGATGATTGGAATCATCGCGTTTCTTTTGATACTGATTTACTTGTAGGAGGCAGAAGAAATGCAGTTTGATCTTATCCTATTCGTCGACTCATCCATGGTGCTTACTCTACTTGTCCTCATCATAGGTGGACTTCTCACATTGATTGCTGGACAGCGTTCAGAAACAGCTGGAAAAGCTTTGGCTTCTCTCTCTCTAATTGGCGCAATCGTACTCAATGTTCTACTGCTCTTACAAGTACAGAATGGCGGGTCTGTTTCTCAGAGTTACGTATGGCTCAGTGGAGATCTTGGTCCAATAATGACACTTGGTTTTCTGGCTGACGGACTTAGTATTCCTATTGTTCTACTGATTACTGGTCTTGGACTAT
>JABCSP010000169.1 GCA_018238825.1 Candidatus Thorarchaeota archaeon
AGGTCTTGCAGACCTTGTCATCTTTAACAATTTGGGATATGCAACAGCACGCCAAGGCACTGACCTATCTATGATTTTCAGTACTCAAGTTGGACCTGTAGCGAGCGCATCATATGGAGTTACAGGTAATTTCACCGGAGATGCTCAAGAGGACATCTACATTCAATCAAATGGATGGTCTACTGGATTATTTCTGGATGGAACAAATGGAACTATAATTAGAGAAACACCGAATACTGTTGGATATGGAATCAGATTGGATGTGGGTAATATTGATGATGAACTCCTGTCAGATATCGTAACTGAAACGGATTTGGGCAATCCATGTTTTGTCCACGGTGCAACTGGTGAAATTGCATATACTGAAACTCTGATCGAAAATCCAAATCAAATCTTTGCATATGATGTCAATTCAGATTCACGTGATGATATATTCATTCGAAGTGAAAATGATCTGTATATCCTTCTGAGCGAGTTTGATCCACCTGTGATTCACCCAGAACCTATCGATCCTATCCATCCAACCGTAGTTGACGATATTATCACTTTAGAAATCTTTGTTGACGAAGGAACTGCAATTGAAACAGCTGAATTATTCGTTAGGAAAAATGGAACGGTTGAATGGACACAACCTCACACTCAATTATTTACACCCGATGATGAAACATATTTTGCATTTCTTGTTGGACTCGATGCTGGTACATACGAGTACTTCTTTGAAGTAATTGACATCTATCTGAATGTTGGATTTGACGGCAATGAAACCCATCCGAAGTCCTTCGATGTCACGGGACATTTTGCTTGGGAACTTGACAAATCATTGTATGCTGGGGGTAATTCAGATTGCCAAACTATAGCAACTGGTAATGAGTCGGATAGCAGTCCATTAATTTACACATTGGAGTTTGGTGTTGCTGTAAAGACCCTTGACTTGAACAAATACTCGGTTGATGGAATCCTTCTGGATAACTATACGATACCTTTCACAGATGGTTATAGCTTTGTGCTATTCAGCGGGATGATTGATGGCGATACTGTTTTGGATCCTGTCGCATTAGTTTCTACTATTACTGGAACAAATGCCTATGTACTGGATGGTAACACATTCACAGAGAATTATATTTCTCTAGCACCCATTTCAATTAAAACCCTTAATCTCTACGAAATGATTGATGGAGACGAAGATTTCTTAGATGATCTATTCGTGATAGACACTGAACAACCATATTCTTTGGCACGAATGGATGCAGATGGAACTTGGACCAATACTGTGCTCCCACTTGCAAATGATTATGATTATAGTCCACGATTCATTGTGGGTGCGAATGAGGGTTATGGAGTTTCAAGCAATCTAACGATTATTAGAGGAGATACTCGGATTGAAGTCTATGATGGTTCGGATATCACCAACTGGAACAGTGCAGCAATAGATTTTGGAGCATTCACGAAATATGAGTCAAAATGGCTTACAACAATGAAACGAGAAGGTACTGAGAAAGAAGATTTCATTCTGGGTTCAACATACTGGAACGGACCCATTCCTGAAACCCATCTATTTGTCTATGATGGTGGACTAACTGGTTTCGGAGATATTGACGACTACACAATCGCAGGGAAGGATATTGCTTTCATCTACCCATATGACAAAGAAGGAGACCAAATCGATGAATTGATGCTGCATATGGACGATGGTGAACTAACTCTGGCAAGTATTGCGGGAGCGATTTCGTTCGATTGGTCTATTGGAGTTAGTGATTCTACTGCCGAGAGTGCAATCAAGACAGATTTTGATGGAGATATGGAAGATGAGTTTATCTTATTCACTAAAGAAGATGAATTGCTAACTGCAATATCAGTAACTGGTGAAGTAGAAAGAACCGCGGTTGTTGGTGAAGTTCGAAATCCTATTGTTGTAGGTAATGTCGACTTGGGACTCGGACAGGATATTGCTGCATTCCCAATCAGAAGAGGAGTAGATACAGCAGTACTTGGAGTCATGAGGGATATTGATTGGTTCTATCGATTAGAGGTTTCAATTATCGATATCACATCTGTAATCACACAGGGGGATCCATTCAAAGCTAACCTCACGGTTTCCAATATCTATGGTGAAATTATCAACGATGCCTCTATCTATGTGAGTGTTTTGTATATGACTCCAGAAGGTCAAGTTATGAACACCTTTGGTTCATGGTTTGATCATGACGCGATGATATATAGAGCAGACACCGATGGCAGTTGGTCGATGGGTGTAGCTAATCTTAGTTTAACGGTCGATCACCTATTCTATCATCCAACTGAGAAAACCTACTCCAATGCAATAACTGTCGAAAGTAGTTTGATTGTGAATCTCCAAGTTCCAGATATTGTCCATCAAGGTGAGAATACGTCGATTAGTGTTTTCGTTACTGATAACCTTGGAGGCATTGTTGAAGGAGCGACAGTTTCAGTTACTATTGATGGAGTGACTCAGACTGCCATAATGACAGATCAATTGTATATTCTAGACATTCCAGAAGTTCAGCTCGAAGCAGGGCTTCATGCGATTGATGCAGAAGCGAGTCATAACTATGCAATAGGTACTGGTATAGCTGGGCGAGAGTTTGAGGTTCAAGTACTAACTGATGACTTGATCATATCAACTGATTTCCCATCTTTTGTGCAACAAGACTACCGTGTTAATGCATGGTTTAACATTACTGACCCCAATGGTCATATAATATCCAATGCGACCGTATCTTTGCGGAGTGGTCCTGAAAGATATGACCTTGTGGAAAGTCCAACGGATCCGGGGAGCTACAGGTTTATACATAACATCAGTCTTAGTTTAGGAAACCAAACCTTTGATCTCTATGTCGAGAAGGATTACATCTTTGGACCCCCAGCAACACAACTAGAATTTGATGTCGTTGGAGACCTCGATCCGAATATCTTCTATGACACCAGAGTTGAAGGAGGTTCAATGTTCAATATCCATGTATTTGTTAAAGACCAGTATGGTCCCATCTTCGTAGGTACCAGTGTGTCAATTGTATTCAATGGTACAACCTATACGCAAACAAACATCGATGGAAATCCAGATTATGATTTTCTGGTTCTTGCTGATTTCCTAATGGGACTCAATAATTTCACAGTATATGTAAATGCAACATACGCCAATCAATGGTCAGATGAATTAACAATCAGAGCATATTCAGATGCATCTGCCTCCGCAACTGTTGTCCAAGAAGAAGACTGGATAGTTCTCCAAGGTGACCAGACTAATTTTGAATTAATGCTGGATGATTGGCTAGATCGACCAGTTTTAGGGGCATCAATCACCATATTTGTTAGAGCTCTATCATATGGTCTGACAGAAATAAGCCCAGGCATCTATGCAGTGAATATGACAACAGTAGGCTGGGCCCCCGGAGAGTATGGTTACACAGTATCAGTCAATCATGACGACATTGAAACAGGTGATCCAATTACAGGCAATATCACGGTACTGGGAGCCCTTACACTCACTGTGCAATATAATCCACAAATACCTACTCAAGGAGGATCATTATGGATATCAATTACTGTCGTAGATGCGTATAATAATCCAGTTCCTGATCTCGAGATATTTGTAACAACACTGAATATGCCTACGATAAGAGCTGAAGAATCAGGGCATGTAGGTGAGTACATTGCCTTCATTGAAGTCCTTCCACTTACTGAAGGATATGGATTGAAGAATATCAGTATAGAAGTTCACGGGCAGTTCGTACAACCAAAAGAGATGTCGGATTCATTTACCTTAGCTGTAGCAGATCCTAACATCACAATGGAAGTGGGAACGATTGTTTCGTTTACAGGAATTTCCTTTGCTTTGAGCTTGATTGGTATGTTCATTTACTTCAGGTTGGCACCAACCCTGCGCAGAACTGGTACAAGCAAAGAGGAGCTTGAGAAGTCAGTGAAAGGGATGGATAGACTCTATCTCATAATAGTTATTGCTAGTGCTCTTGGTTTGGTGGGTTCCATAGGATTATACTCAGTAGGTGACTACGGAGGAGCATTGATTCTTACAGTTGTACTTCTTGGTGCTTCAGTTCTACTCTATGGTCTCTGGTTGTATCGAGATGCTGTTTCATCTGTAATGGTAAAGGGGTCATTGAACAGAAAGAGGATGTTTGCAGGTCTCGGGCATCTCTTCTTTGTACCTGTAGTGATTGTCTTGATTCTAATTTACGGTACTGAGATAGATTGGTTCAAGTCATACATGATTGACCAGGCGTTCGTCATAGGTGACATTCGTGTACCAGCAATCATGACTACAATATTCACAGCATATCTATCATCAATACTTGTCGTAGTTGTTAACCTCTATAGAGAAGTGAGCAAGGGGCTCAAGAAACTCAAGAAGATGGAGGATGCAAATACACCCGCAAGTATCTTGGAGGATGAAAGAGATACGATGGTCAACAGATACAGCTCATCAATCAGAATTAAGTTTATGATGTTCCTGATCGTTGTAGGAGCTGCAGCAGCTACTACAATGAATTTCCTCCAAAGCTATGAGATAGGAATCATTGTACTAATGCCTGTCGCGTTCTTAGTGGTGATACCTTTCATCTCTTCTAAGATTGTAAAAGTCATCAACAAAGCAACAAGTATCAAAACCAGTAAGAGTGCAACAACCATCGATTTGGAATCAGATGAAGACTCTGATTTTGAATCTTCTGAGGATTGAGAGATAAAGGGGCGGAAAAAGAAACCGCCCCAGCTCTCATATGAGTAAGGAATTACTCTTCAGGTTCATCGTTAGACGCTTCTGTCTCTTCTGCATCACTGTCGTCAGCATCAGATTCAATTTCTGAATCCTCAGCGTCATCAATTTCTTCATCTGAAGATTCCTCTTCCTCATCTCCAACAGATTCAGTTACATCTTCCTCATCTGCAATCTCTTCAGCAACTTCTTCGTCTTCTGCTTCAGCGGCGGCTTCCTCTTCAGTCGGTATCCATTTCTTACCTTCATCCATTTCAGCTGAGAATTTCTCAACCTGTGATTTACGACTGACAAAGAGAGCGATTATGATTGCAAGAGACATTGCAGCACTAACGAGGGTAATTGTTGTCTGCAGTGAGCTGGTACTATCCCCAAGCAATTGTTGCCAGGTAACAACTAGGAAAGCTAGACCTGCGATGTTCAAGACGAAACTCCGCAACGGTGTTCCTACTTTTACAATCTCAGTCACACCTGTATCAACCATTGCTGCAGCAATCACTCCTGCGTTGTAGTCAGTAGACTTTGTCTTCTTCGCAAGAGTTCGAATATCAGCAGACTTCTTATTCCCCATGACCTTAAGCGCAGCAGGCACCTTAGAAACTAGAAGGTCCGCATAGATAACACGTGCCTCATCCTGTGTCAATTTGCATTTCTTACACATATCCAGTTTTTTAT
>JABCSP010000170.1 GCA_018238825.1 Candidatus Thorarchaeota archaeon
CCTGAACCGGAGATGTTGATGAAGATGATAATAGGAGCTAAAGTATGTCAAAAAAAGAAGAGTGAGTCAAAAAGAGTGACCATGATATTGATAGAGTAAAGACAGGCATCCCTGGTCTTGATGAGCTGATTGAGGGAGGGTTCCCAAGAGCTGATACCATTCTCATTGCTGGCAAGGCTGGAACTGGTAAGAGTATTCTTGCAACACAGTTCATTTACAAGGGTGCTACGGAATGCGATGAGCCTGGTGTGTTTGTTACACTGGAAGAACCACCTCACTTAATCAAGAGAAATATGCTTAGGTTTGGAATGGATTTAGATGCTGTCATCAAAGAAGGTAAGATGTCCCTTGTTGACCTATCTCCTTCTAAGGAAGTAACACCCGTCACGATTGGTGAGTATCCGAGTTTCGATCTTTCAGGCTTGCAAGCAATCATTATGAACCACATCAAAAAGGTAAATGCTAAGCGGGTCGTTTTAGATACAATTTCTATCATGGCATACAAATTCAGAAGTCGTGATATCCTACGAGAGGAGTTCTTCAAATTAGCTGCTTCGATAACAAGGACTGGGTGTACACTCATACTCACTAGTGAGATTCCCACACATCATCAGGGCTTGGGCGTTTTTGATATCGAAGCTTTCTTAGCGTCGGGTGTTATTGTACTCTATAACGAGAAGATTAGTGAAACCTCACGATCACGCTCGATTGAAGTCCTTAAATTGAGAGGGTCGAAACATAGCTCGAGAATTCATTCCATGAGGATTACAGACGAAGGTATAAGAGTCTGGCCTGGAGAAATAAGTCCAGGACATTAATCACTAATATCGCGATTACCAGGATGTGAAGATAACGGATAGTTCAAGTGGAGCGGCCCCAAATCCTGCAAGGGCACGCCCTATGATCAGCGACCTAGTAAAATTTGGTCAGTTGACACAAGTATCTTACATGCTAGTAGGTCCGCTTGGTTCTGGTAAGACCACTTATGCTGAGGCTTTCCTTGCTGAAGGTATAGCCCAGGGGTTCCCAGCTGTTTTTGTGACAACTGATGTATCCCCAAGAGTAATTCGTAATGATATGAGCCGACATGGATGGTCCACTGAAATTCAAGAAGCTTCAAGTCAGTTTGTCTTTATTGATGGGTATTCTGAAAGAATGGGTGCACCAAAATCTGGTTCTGCGCGATCATTAGCCAAAGTTGATGACATTAGTGATTTGGGGATTGTTCTATCAGAAGTTTTGGAAGAACTTGTTGTCGCACGAGTCGTTATTGATAGTCTCTCAACATTGATTCTTCATTCGAACGAAACAACCATGCCTAGAGCAGTACAACGTCTTAGTGGAAGAGTAACTCAAAGTTCACACAGTATCATGTATATTCTTGAGGATGGCGTTCATGACGAGAAAACATATGCAACATTCTCGTATCTGGCCGATGCTGTGTTACGTTTTCGCATCAGTGACACTGGAAGTATTCCGAAACACGAGGTCCGGATGGAAAGAATGCGTGGAACTGAAACTTCTCGAGAATGGCATGATTTTGTTATTGAGCGATAGATTTCTGTGAAACCTTTAAAGCAGTTAACTTAAGCTTTTCATTAGTACGGAGTTAGTGTCAGTGGAATCCATTCTTCAAACAACATTGAGAGACATCCTGATTGCAAGTCTCTCTCTTGATGATGGATTATCCAAAATTCAAGGGATACCTTCAAGGACTCCCGGTGATTCTGATATTCTATTTGACATCGCTCGGGCAATAGAGGAGATAATTCTCAGGCGTCCTGGACTTGCAAATTCAAAATTAACAGAGTTAGCTGTCCGATTGTCATTCACTGAGAATAGAGTACTGCCTGAGATGCTAATCCTACTTGATACTCGATATACTAATAGTCACAGAAGAGCTGAATGTGAGCTGCTTCCTGATCTCGAAGCACTTCCACGTTTGATTGATATTCTTGGAGAGTTGTGTCAAGCAATTACCTCAACGATTCGCATGAATCTTCGTCCAGTTCTTCCATTCCTAAGTGATGAAGTACTAATGACCCTCAATGCAATCTATGACCGCCGACATGATGGAACTATCTCATTATCACTGCATGAGGTTCATTATCTTGCTTGGATTTTAGTCGAGGCCGGATTCTTTGAGGGTGCTGAGTTACTTCTGAATCGTTTGATAGAAATATCGAAAGAGATTGGTGATGAAGAGTTCACATTCGAGGTAACATTTGATTATGCTTGTGTTCTAACAGAACTAAAGATGTTTGATGAGTCCCGGAATATTCTCAATAATCTTGAGAAGGATGCACGAAAAAGCAAAGATTCACTCAAGCTTGCTGAAGTAACACTTCAGTTAGGTGTAAACGAAACACGCGACGATTCAGTTTCTCACGAGGTTGCCAGAGACCTTGGAGATAAAGCTGCAGAGTTCTACGATATCGCCCTAAAAGCTGGTTTGGTTGGCCGAGAAGAAGTTGGCTTAGCCCACTTAGTCATTGGTTCAAGCATTCTGGCAAATGGCTGGAGAGAGGGTGTATCTGAGGCTGTTGAACGACTAGAACTTGGTCTAAAAATCTATGACAGTATTAAGAATAAAACTCCTGAACAAATGCATCATGTCTTTCGTACATTATCTGGGCTTGGATTTGCTCATGGTCTAATGGGCGGTCATGAAAATATGAGTAAAGGCGTTGAGTATCTTACTAATGCTCGAGAAATCATTGAACAACTTGGAGGCACCTCTTCTAAATACGAAATCGAGTTATCGCGAGTTGAGAATGCTATAGGTTGGTTGTGTCTTACAACAGAATCTGATGAATTTTGGGATCTGGGTATTCAATCATTCAAACGTGCCGAAGAAATTAAGGAAAACTTATGGAAGACGGGTCAAATTCCTGATATAGAGCTACTTGGAACCCGTATGGGCCTTGCACTCTCTATCATGCGTACAGCAGAACGAACTGATACCGATGATCCTCAGAAGCCTATCAGGGATATCATTGTCCAGTATGTTCCCCTGTTTCCAACTGACTCACGAGCCTACGAAGAGATTGCAATTGCAACATTTGATCTTGTTTGGCTTATCACACGGCATGGTGGAAACTTGCCACCAAGACTGAGACGTTTGTTAGATGATGTTGACCGAATGTTAGCTGATGAAGGTGAAAATGAGGAATCGATATTCATTCAAGGTGTGTCTCTTATTTTTCCATACTTGGAAAACTCCTGGAATACCCTTCTTGAACGTTCTAAACGAATGAGTAGCAGTTCAAGTGACCTTGCAGATGTTGCTAAACTTGTAGCCGCTCTAGCTATTTCAAAGATTAATCTTAATGCATTGAATGTTGAACTTGGTGCCAGAGTAAGACCTGCCGTTGATGATGATGTTTCACGTATAGATTCCATTCTTGCACAATACTGGCTTGGTCAAACTTATCTTGTACAGACTATTCGAGCTTTTTACGACAACAAGGACTATTCGGAATTAGCAACTGGACTATATGGTGCTGCCTTGGCATTCAATGAGGTGCTAGAAGTTGAATCTGATTTTGGGGAGTCTGTTGAATTCATTAAAGCTACATCCGCATCGATGGCTCAGATGCTTCGAAAATTCTCACTAACCCTGGAGAATCAATATGCTGCTTACATTGACCGTTCTAAGTTCTCAGGAACTATAGCTAACATTGACGAAACTCAATTCACATTCATTCTCGCTGAAGACTGGTTGGGCTTGGTCAAAATAGCAAATGCATACTTGCAGATGGTGGAGCAATCTGAGTTGGTTGAGGCTCAGCCCTACCTGAACGCAGTGTTTTCTAATATTAATCGAGCACTAAGAATGATGGATTCTGTATCGCTTATTGATCGTCGGGTATTATCTCTCCTAGGTACAGAAATGAATAGACGATACTATCTACGGATGTAGTTCTCCAATCAATCAAATCTTATGTTTGGATTATTTGGGTTCCTAAACCCTCCTGCACGAGCCCCCCAAGTGGCCCATCCGGAAGTTGCAGTTCTAATCTCGGTAGCTAATCCAAACGAGTTTCTTACGGGAATTTCTGCATCTATCTTGAATAATGCCCTTTCAGAGTTAATCTCGATAATCTGTCCTTTTCGTTTCGCAAGAATCGATGTGAGGGTTCCAATATGTTCTTCAGGAGCACTGATTTCCAGTCTGGTCCATGGTTCAAGAAGTACAGGATTTCCACTCATAATGCTCATTCTGGTGACATGTAGAAGCGGTTGTGTTATTTCTCTCCATGAGGTTTCAGGAGCACTGTATTTCAGTTGAGCTTCTTCAATTATCACCCATAATTTTCGCATCTTCTCTCCATTAACTGGACCATTCCGAATCAAAGTTCTGAATGCTTCTTTCATCCATTCGACCTCTTCTCCATAGGGATTGATTTTTCTAGAAGCATCGATGAGCCAGCAGTTTGAATTTGGCTCTTTATCAATGATGGTGCCCAAATCTTCAGGAGGGATTTCAGCTGTAGGCATCAATACTCTTACTGAGAACTTGCTTACATCCTCTTCATCATTAGTATAGGTTTCTCCATTAGCAGTAAGCTGTTCTCGTACTAGAACCATCGGGGTTCCTAGAATCACTTCAAGACCTATCCTTGTTAGCTTCTCTATAGTAATCTCAACATGGAGTTCACCGGCTCCAGAAAGAAGCATCTCGCCTGTTTCTGGATTCACTTCAAACTCAAGTGCTGGGTCTGTCTTGACATACTCCTCGATAGGTTTCTGAATATTTGCCAATTCTGAGAGTTTCTTTGGCTCAACTGTGTAGGTTACGACTGGTTCCATAGGGTATTGAAGTTCAGTCATTGATACCATCTCTCTGACATTCTTGCTAACGAGAGTATCTCCTACTGCGATATCTTTGATTCCAGTGATGAAGGCGAGATTTCCTGCAGGAACAGTTGGAAGATCAACCCTGGTCTTTGACATTGAGAGTCCAATCTGAAGTGACTTGACTTCTTCTCCTGTTCTAAGATTGATTAGTGGTTTCGCTCTTTCTAATGTACCCGAGAATACTCGTATCGCAGAAACTGTGGACGCATGTCTATCTGGTTGAACATCTCCGACAAGACAGATACACGGACCTTTAGGGTCGCATGCCACAAGAGACTTGCCCTCCTTTGATTGTGTATCACCTTCCCAAAATGATGGTATCCTGAATTCTTGAGCTCTGATTGGGTTTGGAAGGATTCTAATAACAGAGTCAAGAATCACTCTAGACACTGGATACATATTCATCAGGTCCTTTCGTTTCTCTTCTCTGTAGACCCCATTGATTTCTTCAAGTATCTCAATGAATGCATTGACAAGATCTGCAGGATTCTCGCTACCTCCAGCTTTCTGCTTTAGGATTTCAAAATCGAGTCCCCATTTATCAAGAGGAGAACCC